>DAOTUI010000092.1:0-32225 GCA_034437035.1 Chloroflexaceae bacterium | reverse complement strand
GAAATGTTTTACACATTACGGAAACGTGTACGTCAAAGTGGGGAGAGCGCCTCAAATTTTGTCGGTTTTTCAGGCTCAAGTGGGATGAAAATTCCATTTAGTGCCCTAAAAAATAAGCGAACGGTAAGTACAAGGGCATAGGGCACAACGTATCGCTGCAGGCAGCACCAGACGTTCTATCCTGTCAGGCATACGCTGGCAGACAAGACCGCTGTTCAGTTCCGGCAAAGCGATCGCACACATGCGTATGCGCCGGGGGCATCACAACGTCGCCGGTTGCCAGGCCGGCATGCTTATCTAAATAACCTGCGGGTAAGAAATATCCTTAACTGCATATTATATCACAAACATCCGGGGAAGGTGGAGATCTGGACGTGGCCGGGACTATGTCTTAAGTTGAGTTGTAGGCGCGGCCTGGAGCCGCGCGCAAAACGCACCTACGCTGACGTTTATACGGTCCAGGTGCGTAGCCAACGTAGTGCCGCTGTTAATCGACACACTCAGCCGGAAAGCAGTTATGGGAAAGGTTGAAGCCGCGATATCTATACGTTTGCGCTCATGATAACAACGCGCGTTTCTTCGTTTTCGCCGGGTAGACTTGATGTAGTGAGCGAAAGCTTATCAGTTGGCGTTACATCTTTTAAGCCCAGTTCGTGCATAAACTTCTCCAGCGGAGCCAGATCATACTCGAAGGAGAGCTGCGGCATCGCATAATGCATGGGAATAACAACGCGCGGTTCGAGTTGACTGATGACGACGGCAGCTTCCGCCGGACCAATGGTTTCGCCACCACCTACGGGCACGAACAGTACATCAACATTGCCCAGTTCCTCAATTTGCCGTTGGGTTAGCTCGTGTCCCAGGTCACCCAGGTGACAGAATGCCACATCGTCCATGTGAATCACATAGACAGTATTAAACCCCCGTTGTGACCCTTTGGCTTTGTCGTGGAAGGTGCGCACACCAGTGATCAGCACACCACCAACTTCATACTCACCAGGCCCATCAACCACAAAGACCCGGTCACGTACGGGGCGCACTGCGGCAACATTGCCATGATCGGGATGGTTGTGGCTGGTGGTGACAATGTGCGCGGTGGGCCGCCCCAGATCTAGCCCGATGGAGCGGTCATAGGGATCGCACAGAACGATTCCATCGCGCCCACGCATGCGAAAACAAGCATGTCCTAGATATTGAATATCAGCCACAGAAGACTCCCCAGTTTCAGGATACTATGCACATACGAAGACACGCAGTTGTGGGAGATGTTATGCATCTCCCTGTTGCACTTCTTGCCAGAGCAGATCAAGAATGGAGCTAATAGTATCGAAGCCAAACCCCCGGCGTTGCAGGTAGCCCCCCAGCCGCCGCTGAAATGTCGCATAGTTGGGCGCGCCGGCATATTTGCGCAGGGCTGCCCGCGCCAGGGTCAATGCCTGCTCATACTCATCACCCGTCAGGTCGGCATCGTTGAGCGTGGCATCGATAATGGTGCGGTCAATGCCCTTGCGGTAGAGTTCGCTACGCAGTGCCTGCATGCCACGCGGACGACATGCCTGGCGATTCTCAACCCAGAAGCGACTAAATGCCGTATCGTCGATCAGACCACGCTCCTGGAGGCGCGTCAGCGCCGCCTCAACTGCTTCGGGAGGAAACTGCTTGCGCTGCAACCGCTCGCGCACCTCGGCGGTTGAGCGGGGGCGCGCGGTCAGATATTGCAGCGCAGCAGTAACAGCTTTGTCGGCACACTCAGCTTCTTCCAGGCGCGCCCAGGCCGCCGCGTCGAGCACTTTCCCGACATAGAGCCCTTCGCGCGTGATGGTGTTCAGACTGACGCCGATGGCAAATGCATCATCGACGAAAACATTGACACGCTGACTATCGTGCGCCTGTGTACGTAAAGCGGTAATTATTCCAGTCGGCATAACAGAAAACGCTGTTACTCGCCTTCCTCCAACACTTCCTCGTATGTGTCCGCGCCGCCTTCGCTTTCACCTTCACCTTCTTCTTCATCGGATGCGGCTGATGCAGACGCATTGGCATTGGTGAGCACCTGAGCGCGAATCAACCGCTCGATCTCGTTCGCCAGTTCCGGGTTTTCCTTGAGGAACGTTTTGACATTCTCGCGGCCCTGACCGAGGCGATCTTCCGCCAGGTAAAACCATGCGCCACTCTTGCGAATAATCTCCAGTTCCACGCCCACATCGAGGATGTTGCCCTCACGCGAAATGCCCTCGTTTGCCATAATGTCAAACTCGGCCTGACGGAAGGGCGGCGCAACCTTGTTCTTAACCACCTTCACCCGCGAGCGCATACCGATGGGATCTTGCCCCTGCTTCAGCGTCTCGATCCGCCGGATGTCCATACGCACCGAAGCGTAGAACTTGAGCGCCTGCCCGCCGGTCGTGGTTTCGGGCGAGTTATGTACCACGACACCATCGACAACATAACAATGGTTGCCCTCGACTTCTATGTCAAAACGGTTCAGGCCCCGGGTCTCCGGCTTGACATGAATATTGGTGATCGGAAGCGGTACAGCCTTTGCTGTTCGCTCCGGACGGGTAGCGAGTGGCACAAAGCGGCCCCGCATGCTCGGCAGCAGCTTGTACTCTATTGAGGGATGCACATATGGTGCAATCATTGCGTGGAACTTGCGCGTCTCGTTCACGCCGAAGTTGATCCGCCCGCGTGCATCCAGGGTTGCCATGATATCGTTCTGGTGGAACCAGCGTACAAGCGCCTGCTGCTTATCAAGCGGAAAGCCGGGACAGGAGATTGAGCAGCGGTTCTGTCGCTCGCTGTCAAACGTTCCGTCATCCATGTACCAGATGGCAACCGCCAGCGGCGTGAGACGGTCGATAAGCGTCTGACTGGGATGCTTGCCCCGTTCATCATAGTTTTGCTCAAACAGACTGGTCAACTCATACATGGGGATGGTGTCAAAGCTGTGCCCACCCCGCAAATTGGTTGTTTGCGAGCCGATCAGACCTTCAAAGAGCGACTGCTTCCAGCGACAGTAGTCATCCTGGTTTGCACCGTGGCCGATGCGCAGGCTGGTGTTAAAGGTTTTGACGCGGCGCAGGCTGCCGTCGCCCAGGATCGAACCAAGCACAACTTGCTGTTGCGTGGGCGAGAGATAGTGCTCCACCATGGTCATCAGGCGATCACCAACCTGCAACTCCTCGGCGGGTTTGTATCCATAGTCGGAGAGCAGCAGATGATTGGGCGTACAGGCAAAGCAGTGCCGTCCGCTGCCTTCATTTGCCGCTACTGTAAACTGCAAAAATGTATCCGTCGGGCCATTGTTAAACCAGTTGACAATCTTGCGTGGCTCAAACGCGCCGGTTGTGGTGTTGTAGGACATAACTTCCACATCCATGCGCTGATTGACAATTTTGCCGATCTTTTCACTACTACCATCGGCGAGAATAACCCGCGCATCGTAGTGGAAACAGCCAAACATAACTCCGATCTTCATCCGAAGCTGGTTGAGGAAGATCACCGCTGTGTGGCTCTTATTGATTGCGCCGGAAAGTTTTCGCAGGGCCTGACTCATCAGGCGGGCCTGCAGGCCGGGCAGCGAGTCACCCATATCGCCCTCGATTTCGGCACGGGGTACTAGCGCCGCAACCGAGTCGATGACGACCACATCCACGGCATTTGAGCGCACCAGCGTCTCGCAGATCTCCAACCCCTGTTCACCTGTATCCGGTTGAGAGATGAGCAGATCTTCAATCTGAATACCACAGCGGGCACCGTAGATCGGATCAAAGGCATGCTCGGCGTCGATAAACGCGGCAACGCCCCCCATCCGCTGACACTCGGCGATAATATGCTGGGCCAGCGTGGTCTTGCCACTACTCTCAGGCCCATAAATCTCAATGACACGACCGCGTGGAATGCCACCAATGCCAAGCGCCACGTCCAGCGCAATTGCGCCGGTCGGGATTACTTCGATTGCCAGGCGGGTATTGGCCTCGCCCATCTTCATGATCGAGCCTTTACCAAACTTGCGGTCAATTTGACTCATGGCTGCGGCCAGAGCTTTTTCTTTTTCAGGCGAGATCGCCATTGCGTGCGCTCCTCCGTTTTGCGTGCTCACTCTTCCCTGCTCCTTTATGTCGGTAGTATACGTGAAGGGGGTGTTCCACGCAACCAGCGCTATGCTTCCTGGGATTATAGCACGGTTGTTCTTTTATTACAAGTAGATCGTTTCTAATATGATCCCGATCAGGACCATGGTATAATGGCGGCGAATCAACCATATGGATGGACGTTGACCTGAAGGAGGGGACGGGAATGGAGCGGCGGGTTGTCATTACCGGCATGGGGGCGGTCAGCCCGTTGGGGCTTGATGTTCCCCAGCTTTGGGCGGGCATTCGTGAGGCACGCAGCGGAGTTGCACCAGTTACGTTGTTCGACCCGACCGGGTTTGAGACCCGTTTTGCCGGGGAGGTCAAGGGCTTTGATCCGGCAACCTGTATGGATCGTAAGGAGGCCCGGCGCACCGACCGCTTTGTGCAGTTTGCAGTTGCGGCCGGCCAGGAAGCGCTGCGGACATCTGAGTTGCAGATTACGCCGGAAAATAGCGCCGATATCGGCGTGATCATCGGGAGCGCTATCGGCGGGCTGGATACGCTCACCCAGCAGGCCGAGGTATTGCGCACCCGGGGGCCTGGACGGGTCAGTCCTTTTCTGGTTCCGGCGATGATTAGCAATATGGCATCCGGCCAGGTGTCGATTATGACCGGCGCGCGCGGGCCGAATATGTGTGTCGCCTCCGCCTGTGCCAGTGGCGCGCATGCGATTGGCGAGGCAGCCGAGACGATCCGGCGTGGATGGGCACGCGCGGTGCTGACGGGTGGGACCGATGCCTCGATTTCGCCGCTGGGAATGGCGGCCTTCAACAGCGCGCGGGCGCTCTCGACCCGCAACGATGAGCCGGAAAGCGCTTCCCGCCCCTTTGAACTGACCCGCGATGGCTTTGTTATGGCTGAGGGCGCGGGAATCCTGCTGCTCGAAGATCTGGAGCATGCCGTGAGTCGGGGTGCGCATATTCTGGCGGAGGTGATCGGCTATGGCTCAACCGCAGATGCTTACCATATTACGCAGCCGGTTGAGGGTGGCGACGGTGCCGTACGCGCGATGCGTATGGCCCTCCGGCAGGCGGGGGTTGCAGTTGATGCAGTTGATTATATCAATGCGCACGGTACCAGTACTCCGGCGGGTGATGTCGCCGAGATCGAGGCGATCAAGACGGTGTTTGGAGCACACGCGGCAACCGTGCCGGTGAGCTCCAGTAAATCTCAACTGGGGCATCTGATTGGCGCCGCCGGTGCGGTTGAGGCGATCATCTGTATCATGGCGATGCAGCATAATCTTGTGCCGGCAACGATTAATCTGCACCAGCCGGACCCGCGCTGTGATCTGGATCTTGTGCCACATACACCGCGCCCGGCGCAGCTCGATCTGGTGGTGAATAACTCGTTCGGTTTTGGCGGGCACAATGTATCCCTGGTATTTCGGCGTTTTGTGCAGTAATTTCAGGGGGCGCACACCAGGATTATGGTTGCCGAACTTTTACATGAATGGGGAGTAACGTTCAGTGATCCACGCCTGTTGGAGAATGCCCTGATCCATCGCTCCTATATGCATGAGCATCCGGAACTGACCGAGGGACTATCCTCGAATGAGCGACTGGAGTTCCTGGGTGATGCGGTGCTGAACTTCCTGACGGCGGCCTGGCTCTATGAACGCTTTCCGGAGCGGGGCGAAGGGGCGTTGACCGGGTTACGCGCTGCTCTGGTTAAAACAACTACCCTGGCGCGCTTTGCCCGGGAGTTGCATCTGGGCAACTATGTTCGGATCAGCCGGGGTGAGGATACCAGCGAAGCGCGCAACCGCCCGCCACTGCTGGCCGATGTATTTGAGGCTGTGCTGGGTGCGATCTATCTTGATCAGGGTCTCGCGGCGGTGCGTGCTTTTGTTATGCCGTTTCTGGAGCATGAGGTTGGCCTGATTCTGGCGGGCCAGGTAGAGGTTGATTACCGCACGCGCCTGCAGGAAAAGGTGCAGGCCGAGCATGGCATTACGCCGGTCTATCGAACGGTGAGCGCTACCGGGCCGGATCATCAGCGGCAGTTTACGATTGAGGTGCTGATGGAGGCGGAACTGCTGGGGGTTGGTCAGGGATCCAGCAAGCAGGCGGCGGCCCAGGCGGCGGCCCGGGCGGCACTGGAATCAATGGGGGCATCTTCGTCGTTGGATTGATCTGGTCAGGGTATACCGACTTCTCCGCCTGGGAGCCGGGTTGATGACACAGAATGAAACGGGATCGGTCGGGAATTTATGCAACGTCTTTTAATAACGGGTGGAACGGGCTACCTGGGAGGGGAGTTGATTCGGCAGGCCCACGCCCAGGGTTGGCAGGTAGCGGCGACCTATTTTAGCCATCCACCACCAATGATTGCCGATGATGCGCAACTTCTGTGGATCTCGCTGGATGTGCGCGATATGTTGCAGGTTGAGGAGGCACTTGACGCCTTCCAGCCCGATCTGATTATTCACACGGTATTTCAACAGTCTGGTCCGGATCTCTGGTCAGTGACTGCTGAGGGTGCCCGGAATGTGAGCGTCGCGGCACAGGCGCTGGGTGTCCGGCTTATTCATATGTCGAGCGATGTTATTTTTGATGGTGAGCACGAAGGAGCATACACCGAGCAGGATGCTCCCAGTCCGGTTAGCCCATATGGCGTGGCCAAAGCTGCGGCTGAACAATTTGTCACCGAACATGCCCCGAATGCGGTTCTGGTACGTACATCCCTGATCTACGGCTTCACGCCGATTGATCGGCATACCCGGTTTGTGCTGGATATTGCCGATGGTCGCAACACGGCGCAGTTATTTTATGATGAGTACCGCTGTCCGATTTTTGTTGGCGATCTGGCGGCGGCACTGCTGGAACTGGCGCAGGGTGATTATCGGGGCGTTATCAATATTGCCGGTACCGAGTGCATGAGTCGTCACAAATTTGGCATGCTTCTGGCCCAACATCACGGGCGTGATCCCGCGCAACTGCCGGGCAGTTTAAGCGTTGATAGCGCTGTCCGGCGTCCCCGCAACTGCCGGCTGGATAGCAGCCTGGCCCGGCGGATTCTGCAGACGCCGCTGCGCGGTGTACGCGCCGTGCTGGAGTCACACCCGGCCACCGCCAACGAGTGAACCCCTACACTGTGTGCCGCTGACTGAAGCGGTATCAGTACGCCCCCCGTCCGGTCAACAGCGCCGGGATTGTCTGAACCAGAATGTTGAGATCCAGCCAGATCGAGTGGTTGCGAATATAGTGCATATCCAGGCGTACCCGCTCTTCGTAGGAGAGGTCGCTGCGTCCACTGATCTGCCACAGGCCGGTCAGCCCCGGTTTGACCGTCGCCAGATTATGCTGCCACTTACCAAACTTTTCCAGTTCGGCGGCAGTGATCATGCGCGGCCCGATCAGGCTCATCTGCCCCAGGAGGACATTCACCAGTTGCGGCAGTTCGTCAATGCTGTAGCGCCGGAGGAGATGACCAACCCGGGTGATGCGCGGGTCATCCTTAAGTTTGCCCTCGTGTGCCAGTTCCATGCGCTGATCGGGCGTCAGTCGCACGTCACCATCTACATACATCGTGCGGAACTTGAAGGCATCAAAGGGGCGTTTGCCCTGCCCGACAACCCGGCGGCGGTAGAACACCGGTCCGGGCGAGTCACGCCGGATCATAATGGCAATACCCAGGAAAACCGGAGCGAGGAAGAGCAGTGCCATTCCCGCCAGCAGGTAGTCAACCAGCGTCTTGAGCAGATAGTGCATGCCGGTGATGCGGGTCTTGTTGAGGACGATCAGGGGAACATGCCCTTCCTCACGTACCCGCACGCCGGTTGTCAGCAGTTCAAAGAGACCCGACGCCAGGCGCACCTCGACATCCTGGAGCGCATCCAGCGAACCGTAGATCCCCAGCAGGCGCTCGCGGGTGATAGAGGTGTTGGCGATGACGATGATGTCAACTTCTTGCGATTGAACCAGCGCGGCAAAAGACGACGACCGCCCTACGACGGGCATACCGGCAATCGGTTCACTCCCGACGGGCAGGTAGTCATCCACAAACCCCACAATCTGCGCACCGGAAGAGCGCGCTTCCAGCAGTTGTTGCGCCACCGCCAGTCCCTCAGGATTTGCGCCAATGATCAGGGTGCGATCAAGGAAGCGCCCGGCGCGGCGTTGCATGTAAATAACGCGCCGCATCAGGAAGCGCCCCATAAAACCAAGGCAGACAATAAACATACACGACATCAAGAGCCAGGCGCGTGCAAGGGTAAACTCGGGCTTAATGAAGTTAAAAAAGAGAACCAGCACAACGCCCGCAGTGGTAGCATTGAACAGACGGGCATACTCCGTCGTCCCACCGAGCAGATTCGTCCGGTTATACAGGCCATAGATGTAGAAGAGAATGATCTGTGCCGGAACCAGGGCCAGCGCAACCTGCATGTAAAACCAGGTATCACGAAATGCGTCTTCATTAAAGGGCAGGTTTGTTTCGAAGCGCAGCACGTAGGCCAGCGCAAAGCTGGACACAACAACAAGCGCATCAAGCAAGAGCAGGGCTAGCTTCAAGTAACGCTGTTCTTGATGACGAGTAATTGCCCGAGGACGCGCCGTGGTAAGGATACGATGGGAAGTGCTCATAAATTATGGTTACTCCTTGTACCATTGGTGTCCGAGCGCCAGGAACCGGGTAGTGACGTTCGTTACAACACGAGCGTTATGGCCGGCAAAAGATCTATGATCGCGGAACACACCGAATCGGCATAGTAGCCGGGTTTGGCGTAATACCAGTCAGGTCCGACTACCACCGTACGAGATTGCTAAGTGTGCGTTTAATTTTAGTTTAATGCGAAGTGCTGAACGGTTAATGAAGAGGAAGCGAGGAACTATAACAGTTTCGTTAATTATCCGCGTTACGCGGTGGGCGTTCAAACTGAGCGTTTCATCAGGTGAAACACAAACCGCCTGCGGCAGCATGGTACTTGTGTGTCTTTTTGACAAAAATTTGCACTTTGTGCAAATTTTTTGTCAAAAAGACTAGAAACTTCCGCCCTGCCGGAGGCGAATCGGGCCGTTTATTCAGATGAATACCTGGTTTGGAACCGACCGCGTAACGCGTGTTAATTACACGCGTTACGCGGTCCGCCACAAGCGGGTGTCTTTTGTCCTGCCGGAGGGTTAACCTATCCGAATGTTGCAGTTCAACCCGTGTTGGCGAGCGACAGCCTGGGTGCCACCCGCCATTTCCAACTTATAAAAAAACAAACAGAGCAACTGATGACAATCCAATCAGTTGCTCTGTTTCGCTCTGTTCCGTCTGCCTGGTAACTGGCGTTCTAGGATTAACGCAGTGTAAACAGGTAGGCTTCTACACCTCGAAAGTCGTGCTGTTCGTTTAACTGCATCATTGCATGTTCACGTTCGAAGAAGAAGTCGCGCAGGTTGCCGGTACGTTTTTCTTGTCCCCGCATAACCAGCCAGAAACGGTCATGACCGGACGTACAGGCTGTCAGATCCCGGGTCAGGGTTGCCGTATCCTGTTGTGGCGAAGTCAGGCTGCATCCGGGCAAACTGCCCTGGGAGTACATAAAGAAGAAGGTTTGCAGGCGGTGTTGTTCATCGGGCGCAAACACCATCACATCACCGGGCTGGGCCTGGGCATCGACATAGGCAACCATGTCACTCCACTGCTCTTTGTCATCATAAAGATAGTATTCATATGTGCCGAAACCATTCATCAACACGAAGATGCCAAAGAATACCGGCAGGGGCACAATCCGGCGCAGGCTCACCAACCCCATCGCCAGCAAGAGGTAGAAGGCGGGGGCCGCTCCGATGACATATCTATGCACATAGACTGGTTCGGATAGTTTGGATAAGCCGAACAGAATGAGGATCGGGCAGAGCAGCCAGAGGCCCACCAGCATGAGGGAGTCCTGGTGTAACACAATATTGCGCCGTACGGTTGGCGCGAATGCCTGCACCGCTTCCAGCCACTGTGCGCGCCCTTTCCACAGAATGAACAGTCCCGTTCCCAGCATCAGCCAGGCTATACTCGCGCCAACCCGCTTTGGAGTAATATAGAAGCGCTCGGAGCAGATAAATTTTTGCAGGGTTTCCAGGGGATACCACCAGGGTCGTACGGGAACCCAGTTTTGCACACCGGCTGAACCACTAACCGACGAACGAGCCGCATGCAGTACCATTGGAGCAATTGTCAGCGCAATCAAGACCTGGCTCGCCACCCACAGACCCCAGATGGCGCGATGCCGGCGTGCCTGGAGCAGGAAGGTCAGTCCCTGTGCTACCAGGATAAAAGCGCCCGATGTATGAGAAAAGAACATCAGGACACTGGTTAGCACATAGAGCGCCATGCTACGGTAGGTGCCATGTTTGAGGAAAAGAATGTAGCAGAGAAACGACAACAGGATAAAGAGTAGAAAAACACTGTAATAACGAAACTCCTGTGCATAAAACAACTGGAATTCCGATAGGGCCATCAACACCGTTGCCACCAGCGCAACCCGGCGTCCGGCCAACTCGCGGCCTATTGCATAGATGACGGGCAGGCAGAGGGTGCCGGCCAATGCTGAAAGTGATCGCGCTGCCGCCTCAGAAGTACCGAATATCTGGGTCCAGAAGTAGGCCAGCACCAGTGAAACCGGAGGACGCCCGCCCTGGGCTTCTTCCATAATAGACTCCAACCCGGCATTAACCTCCTGGACCATGATCAACTCATCAAACCAGAAGTCTTCTGCTCCTAGATTGTAGAAGCGTAATGCGGTACCAACCGCGATGGTCAGAACGAGCAAAACAACATGAAGGATATGTTCATCGATACGTTGTTTGCTACGCATCTGGCGCAACATAGTTGTGGTTGATAGCATATACCCTTTCCTCTTCCTTGCTAAATTCCGATACAGATTGACTCCAAACCCTGCATAAAGTCTGGCGATGCCGGCAAGCGGGATAGAATTGAGCCGGATTACTGTCTGAGCAAGAGTGGCAGGTAGATTATACGCTGATTGACGATACTACCGGGTTCTGGTGTTGGTGTTGCTGAAATGACCGGTACTATTGCCGTTGCTGTTGGCGTTGCTTGAGTTGTGCTCGTTGGTGTAGTGGTCAACTCTGTCTCCGTCGTGCTGATTGGCGTGCCGGTTGGTGTGCCGGTTCGTGTATTCGTCGGCGTGCTGGTCAATGTGCTGATTGGCGTGCCGGTTGGTGTGCCGGTTCGTGTATTCGTCGGCGTGCCGGTTGGCGTGCCGGTTGGCGTGCCGGTCGGCGTGCCGGTCGGCGTGCCGGTTGGTGTGCTGGTTCGTGTGGTTGTCGGTGTGCTGGTTCGTGTGTTTTTCGGTGTGTTATTCGGGTAGTCTGGTGGATCGGTAAGTTTGCTGCAAATCGGATCTTCCCACAACTGTGACATTTGCTCAAAGCCTGTTATATTCGGGTGCAGTGAGTCGATCATCAAGTCGTCGGTACGGTTTTTGAACAGGTCATATAGATCGGGTCCGGCCCAGACAGGATTGGCACTGGTATTCTGTCCCTGAATAATGCTGTTCAACTGAGCATTGTAGCCTGCAATAAAACTATCCTTTGAGTCATTTCGCCATGGAACTGTGGGCAGCCAGATAGTCAGTCCCGAATTGCCTGTCTGGAGCGCGTCGATGATGTTATTCAGGTTATTAGCCCATGTTGAGGTTGGGGTGTTCCCCGATGCATCGTTTGTGCCGGCCTGCAACAGGACATATTTCGCTCCCAGCCGGTCTATATGATCCCGGTATGCGGCCCGCCGATCATAGATACCCTGTGATGTGACGGCACTTAAGCCATCATTGAGGATAAATACCGGTACGGGTGTCGCGCTACATGCCGTTAACAGGTCGTTGAGTCGCACCTGATATCCGGTGTAGACATTACTGTCGTCCAGTAGATAGTTGTCGGACTGGTAAAAGTTGCGACAGTCGGCGCTATGTTCATCGGCTAATAATGCACCACAGTTCTGACCAGGATAACGTGGGTTATTCGCTTCCAGCCGGCGTCCCCACTTGCCCGCCGTAATCGAGTCGCCGATAGCTACAAAAACCCGGCCATATCCCAGCGGGTTAATGACGGCATCGGGCACGGCATGCATCCGCTGCCCGTTTACATTGGATAGAATGTATGCATTCAGCCGGTATTCACCAAAAGTGGGCATGGTGAATGTTGCGGCAAAAGGTGCGCTGGTATCAACTTTGGTTACGGTCTGTCCCGTTGGCAGGTAGATCAGGTCAAATGCCACACCGACACCGCCACCCTGCAGGACGGCCTCCGCTGTCACCTGCGGGGTTGTCTGGATGTAGGGAATATAGAAGCTGTCGCCACTGGTGCGCTGGTCAAAATCGTTACTGGGCATATTCGCATCAACAATCAGCATGCCGGTGAGCGGATCAATCTGCTTGCCCGCAATCGTCAGGCTGAGCGTTGGTGTCGCGGCAGGTGCAGCATTCAGGGTAAAGGTGCGCGCCGCCGGATCGGTTTGTGGCGGCACAACCCGTAGATACTGGAGCGTCAGGTGTCGGCGGTTAGCATCCCAGTCGGCCAGGTAGTCCTGTCCGGCAACCAGGGTCTTGTCACCCTGTTGGACCGTGACGGCAGCATCAGGCCAGTCGGCAATGGCAAAGCGCGGAGAGCGCAACTCGACATTGGGCGGAATTGACAACACGGCTTTACCGGCCTGGGCCTCGGTTTGAATTGCTCCGGTCTGCGGATCATAGATCATTGGCGGGGTCTGAGCCAGGCTGGGCCCGGTGTCCCCGGTTGATTGGAGCCGGGCACTATCTTCCCCCGCCCAGGCATCAAGAAAGAGCATCATGGTTTGTGCGATAGCACCATCGGCAGTTGTAGTAGCCGGTTGTACCTGAAGCGCTGCGCCCGTTATAGCTTCGGAGTCACGCCGCAGGGTGGTCTTGATCGGCACAGCACTGCGGAGTGCGACAGCAACCTGTCCACCTGCCCAGATGGTATAGTCCAGGGTAATGGGCTTCCCATTCGCAGCATCCTGCCCCTGCCAGATGACCTGCGCGCGTACAGGCGAGGCCGCCTGTAGCCTCCAGGCACCACCCGACCAGACAGCATCAGCCGTGGCATGCTCCAGTAGATGTGCGCCTGCCGGCACAAGATTGGTCGCACGCGTCGGGTCGCGCCGTAGATCATACCAGGCAACGATACCCATGGCATCAAGGTGGAGTTCGAAGCGGTCAGGCGAGACAACAACCAATCGCTGCTGCCCATCCTCAGTGACAATCCGGGTTGTTAAGCCACTGCCGGCGGATTGTGCATTCACCGACCTGTATGCTGAAATGATAGGGAAACTCATACCGATCAAGAGAGCGATAACAAAAGAAACTCGCCAAAGTCTGTAACGATGAAAATCGTACCTAAACTTGCGAATAAACCACAACGAAACTGACACCATGAGCCGCGACTTCATAAGGTTTTCTCTTGGGCAACGTACAACGTTGTTGTACCTGGGCTTATATACGACGGTATGCGTGTGTTTTCCAGTGTACGGAGTACTCTATGCCAAAGTGGGGGTTTCTTATTGAACAGGTCGGGACATATACATCACCACACCGCTCGCGCTGTTTGGAGTGCGGCAGCCGTGCCAGCGCACTCCATATCTGCAGACAAACAGCAACCAGTATGATTTAGCTGATAACCAGTGGCAGGTAGATCTCAATCGCATCCAGGAAACCGAGACGCGGCGCTGAGGCGGTCCGCTCGTTACCCAGCAAATCTTGTGCCGTCACACTTGATAAACCCTCCATCTCGCTAGTATAGGTCGTGCTGCAGGTATACTCCCAAATTTCACCCGGATCGAGCAGCGCGTCATCATTGCCGATAATCACGGTTGGCCCGTTAATCGGCGCGCATTTCGGGTCCGTAACGATGACATCCGTAAGCGGATCGTCGTCGTCATTGTTCGTAACCCGGTAGGTGAATGTGACAGGGGTACCCTGACGGTACTGCGCCGGATCGGCCTGTTCGGTGATGGTAATAGCGTCATCAGCAATTGTGACCAGATCGACCGCAGCGCTATCACTGTCGCTGACAGTAAGCCCTAATGCTTCACCCGCGACCGTTGCCGTGCTGTCGGTGTCCGTATTCACGATTGTCGAACAGGTGTAGTTCCGGATCTCAGCAACATCCAGGAGGGCATCATTATTGCCCGCTGACTGTTGCTCAATCGGCGCACACCCGGTATCACCTACCGTTATCGCCGACAGAGGATAGTCGCCTGTATTTGAGACTGCGTAGGTGTATACAACCGCTGTGCCTGGAGCGACAACCGGTGTATCTACTGTCTTCGCCAGGGCGACCGCCGGGACGATCACCTCTACCGGGGCATTTGCGGTCGCGGTAACCGGTTCACCGCGTGAGTCGTCTGCTGTGACCTGTGCTTCGCTGGTGGTGTCCTGTTCCAGAACGGTTGAACAGGTGTAGGTCCAGCTCTCGTTCACGTCCAGCATGCCGTCCTCGTCGGTATCACCGGCACTGTAGGTAATGTCGGTACAGCCCGGGTTATCCGCATCGCCCGGATCGCTCAGTGAGACATTGCTCAGGGGATCATCGCCACTGTTCTCCACGACATAGGTGTAGTCAACTGTGCCGCTAAATATAAGCTCTGTCGGGTTGGCCGTTTTGGTCAGCGCGATGCCGGGATTGATGACTGAAATAGTGATATTCTCACTGTCCGTTTCGATAACATTGAGCGGATCGCCGGCTGTGACGGTCACAGTACTCGTTGTATCCGTGCTCAGACCCAGCGATTTCATACAGGTAAAGGTGCGGCTTGTATTTACCGCAAGCGGCCCGCTGTCGTCGGAGGAGAAGTTGCCGCACACGGTATCGATCACGGTTACATTGGTAAGTGGATCTGTGCCGGTGTTTTCGACAACGGCGGTGAACATTACATCCTCAGACTGGTCCTGGTAGAGCAGGGAGGGCGTAACTGTGTAGGATGTAATACTAATTTCAGGATCGAAAATCACATCGATGGCAATACTGTTGTATGAGGTCGGCGCGATGTGGTCGTCACCATCGTTGGTGATATCACCATCCGGCGCATCGGCGCGGGCTGTTGCGGTACCAGTGAAGGTTGTGTCCTGATTAAGGCTCTTTGTGCAGGTAAATGTCCAGGTTTCATCAGGATCAAGCCAGTCAGGGTTGGCCGTATCGCCGCTCACATATGTGATTGGCGTGCAGTTGGCATCGGTAATGCGGACATTCTGCGCCGGTACATCACCGGTGTTCTGCAGTTCGTAGGTAAAGGTCATGTTCTCAGCGCCGGCAATCAGCGCCGGCACAATCGTTACATCCGTCGGGTATCCCAGTTCAGGCGTGCCATTGGTAAAGCAGTAGCCGACACCAGCCTGCCCATACTGATAATGGGTGGTAATCTCATCTGGCGGAAGGGCGCGGTTGTAGATCGCTACTTCGTCGACTATGCCGGTAAATTTGTAGAATGGGTGCGCAGCATACCAACCCAGGGTAATTGGCGTTGATGCAGCAAAGTCCTTGGTGTAGGCTTGCGTGACTTCAGCCGGCATGCCTTCGTCAACATACAGGAAATTCTTGTTCGCCGCAGCATCGCGTACGGCAACAACATAGTGCCATTCTCCATCATTGATCTTTGTCGATGATGTAACTGATTTGTCTGCTGAACCATCGCTTAAAAAGAATTTGGCAAATCCGTCGCTATTGTGTCCAATCCACCAGTTGGCTGTGCGGCGGCCAACCATCACCCGGATACCGTTATCAGTTCCCTTTGTCCAGAATGCAATGGAGAAACTATCGTTGACTCCCCAGTCAAAGGTTGCATTATCCGGTATCAGGATGCCGGCATTTCCATTAAAGGATTGTCCATCACCGACACGACCGGCGGTGACCAGCGGGGCCTGGTCGGGTTCACCCGTTTTGCCGGATACAAGGTTACAATCTGTACTGCTACACGCTTCACCATCTTCCGTATCCTGGGCATCATCATAGGTCGGGCCACTGCTATTGAGCTTCCAGTAGGCGACCGGGCCATCGGTTGGGTACGCGGGGCAGCTATCCGCTGCGGCAACCGGCGGCGTACTGCTCAGGTTGGTCAGCCTGCCGACAGCGCCGAGCAGCAGCAGGGCAACCAGACACACTCCTGGTACGATATACTTGTAGTTCATATGACCCTTTTTCATATACAAAAGGTTTCTAACTTTTTCTCTTGAGACGGCGGTAGAAATGATCGGTCCTGGATACACCTTCTTCTCTGAATAGCCCGTATAAAAGTATGCGCACCTATGTGAATAGAAAGCATCACGGGTAGAGGGGTTCTTCTTTTATCATTATCCGGGAATACTATAAAAAAGCCCGATGAAGAAGGGCTAAAAGAGCGCCATCCTGAGGTTGAAGATATTGTTATGTAGCAAACCGCCGCCGATTGTTGTATTGCTACAAAAAAACTGCCGGGCATAGACAATGCCGGGCAGTTCACAGCAGCAGGTGATGCTTGTGGAGGTTACTCCTTCAAGGCAACGGTCTGCGCGTTTACCTCGACTTGCCGCGTTTTCAAACCGCTGGTAAGAAAGAAATACCCGGTCATCGGAATGATGGCAAAGCGCCAGAGCACTGAGGAGAGCAGGCCAACCAGAAACGCCTCGGTTTGCGCCACCCCGATCAATCCAAAGAGGGAAACATACAGACCCTCACGCACGCCAATACCATCAAATGATATGGGCAGACGCACAATCATCATAATAATTGGCACAAACATCAAGAAAGCCAGAAACGGAATATCGAGTTGCAGCGTCCGTGAAATTAAAAATGCGGTGATAACTGCCGAGAACTGTTCGACAATTGATAGGAGCAAGAAGACAAACAGCGTTGTGCGATATTGCGCATAGTCCTGATATGATTGCAAAATCTTGCTCACTCCGTCCAGCATAGACCAGCGTGATGACTCAAGCCAGGTATGCAGTCGCCCCCACCAGCGTTTATTCATCGAAAACATAAAAATGGTTGCGACTCCGGCCAGTAGCAGCGCAACTCTAATCAGGATCGTCCAACCATCACTACCGATATGCTCAATAAAGAGCGTCAGACTGACCATACCCACCAGGGCCACGGCCACAATCCCCAGCACGCGTTCGATCACCACCGAAGAGATAATATCTTCGGAGCGGCGGGTTTTCTGCGACACTTCCAGAATGCGCATTGCATCGGTACCAACCGTCGGCAAAAAGATCATCCCCCAGAATGATGCCCGATAGTAGACGCTTATGGCATCAATCCAGGGCACCCGAATATGCTTGGCGCGCAGGAGCAGGTTCCACTTGGTTGCCATAAGGATACGTCCGATGTTGGCAACCACAAACATAATCCCCAGGTAGATAAAATTGGCACCGGCCAGCCGGGTTACAAGCTGTTCGGCATCGATCATGTAGACGAGCCAGCCGATCAGAGCGATGCTAACGGCAATGCGAAAATACGATAGGATGCGTTTTCTCCACTTTTTCATATGGTTGAAATTCCTATGTCTTATGGTATACAGGCTGTTTCTGTCTGTATACACCTGACTTAACTCATTCAAAACAGATAACAGAGAAATTCAGTCGCAGGTCCGCTTCGCGCATGATACCCTGCCGTCATGCGCGAAGCATGATCTACGATGACAAAACTTTTTCACTCACAGGAGTTACGCGGTCATTGATCCGGCAGGTGACTCCGCCTCCGGCAGGGCGGTACCGGACATCCTTTTTCTCCAAAAAGATCGAAATTGAACCAGCTTTTCCCAAAAAAGTTGCTCTGTGAGCAACTTTTTTGGGAAAAGCTAAAAAAGGTACCATGCTGCCGCAGGCGAATCGGGCCGTTCATCCAAACAAACACCTGGTTTGGAACCTACCGCGTATGTCGTGTCACTCACAGGAGTTACGCGGTCCCCCGCGAACAGAACTTTGCGCCTCCGGCAGGGTGGAAGATCTCATGCTTTTTCACAAAAAATTTGCATCTTATGCGAAATTTTTGTGAAAAAGATAGATTACGTACCATGCTATCGCAGGCGAAGCCAGCCTTTATCGGGCGCAAACGCCCAGTTTGATCGCCCACCGCGTAACTCCTGTCACCCAGTCTCTCAGCACACGTGTAGGACGAAGCGGGAGCCATGCTCCCGCTCTGCAACCTGAATCGTTTCCTTAGAAATTCCCTACGACAATTGCCCAATCGGATGGATATGGCGCGGTCCAGGTTTGATCCGTCTGCTCCAGGAGCCCCAGATCAATCTCCTGGTAGGGCTTTGTCGTATCTACCGCAACTGCGGGTTGCGGACATGTCAGTGTTGTCAGGTCCAGCGTGATGGTCTCACGATCTTCGGCATAGAAGATGTAGTGCGCATTGGTTGGTCGCCGCAGACAGACCCCATCGGTCAGGGTGTTGCACCGCTCCAGATCAGCCGTAAAGTGTTCTGCAAAGAAGGTCGCATAGGTTTTGATCTGGTCGGCATTGGGATATGGGGCCGAACCGTCGGCGTGCGAACCGCCATTGGTGAGATTGCCGAAGATATTGGCGATGCCCCCGGCCATGGCCGATTGCCAGAGCAACCGGCGGGTCTGCTCGGCGGTGAAGTGCCGGTCTGAACTGGTATCCTCCAGAATGCGGAAGCGGTCCTCAGAAAAGGCGGGCTTGGACGGACGCGCATCAATGGCGGCAACATACTGGTCATAATCCGGCCGCACCTGCTCATAAGAGGCATAATCCATTGCCTCCGAGAGCTGGTTGATCTCGTTTTTCTGGGCACGCGCTCCCAGCATATGCGGCCACCCCATATGTTCGTGCATGTACGCATGCCATGTCGTCAACTCCTCTTCCGTAACCCACTCCCACAGATCATAGCCATAACCCATCGTCCACCCGGGCAGCGGCCCCAGTCGGGCGGCAATATAGCGCTGCAGGCGCTGGTCCTGTGGTCCATTAATGCCCCAGCGTTTGAGGGTTTGTCCCCGGCTCTCATCGCCCCAGGCCCAGAGATGAACGGTTCCCCCGGCAGCATAGGTTCTGGCGATCAACAACTCCAGTGCAGCGAAGGTACGTCGGTCCGGGTTCGGATCGACAATATTTACGTCATTGCAGCTTTCCTGGTTAATATCAAACCAGCGGCACTGAACGGG
Organism: Chloroflexaceae bacterium; assembly: GCA_034437035.1. GTDB lineage: Bacteria > Chloroflexota > Chloroflexia > Chloroflexales > Chloroflexaceae > CAKZQX01. Next base: position 12,959 of record DAOTUI010000092.1, on the reverse strand, counting down.
GGTGTGAAAGCCGGTGAAGCCATGTTCAACCAGAAAGGTCTGAATATCAGCGTCAATTTTGTCCGAACGGTTATAAAATGACTCCGCGCGACTGTACATAACAAACTGCGGCACAAACGCCCGGTTGGTCGCCGTGGCGAGCCACTTGTTGCCGGCATTGCTGATAAAGCCGGTAAGGTTGGGATTCGTGCTCGGTTCAATAGTGACAGTTCCACGCTTTCCGTGGAGTTCCGGATCATCACTACTGGTGGTAAAGGTCCAGACCCCGGTACGTGTTCCAGTGAAACGGAATTTCCAGGTATCATTACCATCAAAAAACATGCCGGTTGTTCGTGTTTCGCCGCTCTCAACATGGACAAAGGTAGCCGTTGCTATCAGATCAAATGGATTGCCGGTATAGCCAGGATTTGTCAATGACCATTCCAGGTAGGATTCCCACTGTTGTCCAACCTGATCAAGGGGCCCGGGCGGCTCTTCCGGGTCCGGGTCCGGCTCTGATCTTCCGGTCAGGGTCAATGGAAGATAGGTTGCAGATGTACTTGCCGGTGCCGCGCCGTCTGTTTCACTGGGGACGGGTTCCGTCCCTTCCGTCGCATGGACGGTCATACTTGCAGCAATATCTATTGACTGGTTTGATTGAATGGGCAGCGTGAAGGCAACACTCAGCAGCCGGGTTTCCAGTAAGCGCTTACCGCCATCCACGGTTGTCGGCATAAGGATATTGAGCAGCAGAAAAGCCGGAAGTGGTCCAACAACCGCGGCAACCCGCACATAGCGGGGCAGTTGTGCAACCAGCCAGTCAACCCCAAAGCCAATGCCGGTTATCAGAACAGCCATTCCCAAGAGTATCCCAAATGAAAGTGGAGGAATAGCCAGCAAACCCGATAGCAGAACAACCAGAATATCGGCACCGATCCAGAGAGCAAATCGCCGCTCCGGGCGTGTATCAACCAGGATGCCGATGATTGCGATAACCAGTGCCGGCCAGACAGAAGTCCATGCGCCGACAGCACTGAAAACAATCCATGTCGCGGCTGTACAGAGTAGCCATCCCACTGCCCGCACGGGCGGGTAAACCGGATCAACTCGGATTGCTGTTCCCATCACGCGGAGGGTCAGTGCAACAACGATGAGAAAGTAAGTCCCGATCAAAGATTCCTCCTCGCACTCTATTCTAAAGCTGGTACTCGATGAAGCGATCCACCCGAAGGATGGGAGGCCCTTTAGGGACTACACGGTCGTGGTGGCACCAGCGCGCCGGCGAATGACCTGCGCCGGCATACCGGCAGCCACGACTTGTGCCGGAATCGATTTACTCACCACAGCCCCCGCCCCAATGACCGTGCTATGTCCAATTGTCACCCCATCCAGGACAGTTACATGCGCCGCAACCCAGACACTCTTTTCAATCTCAATACCACCACGCGAATCCATACCATCCTGTTCGGCAAACGAGACATCGGCGCGACTGACATCGTAGTTACCCCCACCAACGAAGTAACTATATGCTGCAACCAGGACATTCTCGTGGAGTGTCACCTGACTCGATGAGAATATTTCCGCGTTAAAGCCAATGTTGACCCCATCCTTCAGGCAAATATTACCGTCCTTACAGCTTAGAATGCTGTTTCTTCCCAGAAATACCCGGTTTCCGATAGCGATACCTGCGTTATTCACCCCTTTGGCATCAAGTAGACAGTTATCATCGATAACAACATCATCACCGATGACAATCTTGTGTGGGTGCCGCAGGACGACATTCGTACCAAAGATAACGTTTTTTCCGACCTTGCCAAGCATCAGTGGATAGAGCTTGCTCCGCAAGAGGAGTCCGAGTGCTCCCGGTATCCAGCTACAGAGCAGCGTAATCAACTCATAGGTTATAAGGGCGCGCAGGCCGGGTTGTCCAATTATCAACTCCTGATAGCGTTGAATTTTGGACTGCTTCTCGTTTGTAAGCATCTTGCGGATTTTGAGATCTGACTGTTTCATTATCAGAACCTTAACTTACACGACTTACGCGGTTGAGATCCAAACCGGACGTTTGACCCGATGGAAGCCTGATTCGCCTGCGGCAGCATGGTACTGTTTTATCCTTTTTCATGAAATTGTGGCTCTCCGAGCCATAATTTCATGAAAAAGATCGGGAATCTTCCGCCCTGCCGGAGGCAAAATACGCTTTCGGGTCCGTGACCGCGTAACTCCTGTAACTTACACGAGTTACGCGGTGGTTCATCAAACCGGGCGTTTCACCCGGTGAACGGCAGAATCGCCTGCGGCAGCATGGTACTTTTTGATCTTTATTCACAAAAATTTTGCACGAAGTGCAAAATTTTTGTGAAAAAGAATGGAATCTTCCGCCCTGCCGGAGGCGAAATTTCCTTTCGGGTGAGCAACCGCGTAAGTCGTGTAACTTACACGACTTACGCGATGGGCGTTCAAACTGCCCGTTTGACAACATGAAAGGCAGACTCGCCTGCGGCAGCATGGTACTGTTTATCTTTTTTCACAAAACATTCACAACGTGAATGTTTTGTGAAAAAAGATGGCTTCTTCCGCTCTGCCGGAGGCTGACATACCTTCCGGTCCAGTGATTGCGTAACTTCTGTTACTTACAGGAGTTATGCGGTGCGTGTTCAAACGGGCCGTTTACTCCCGATAACGACGTATGTCGCCTGCGGCAGCATGATCCTTTGTTTTTCTTTTTGACGAACAAGTGGCTCAAGGAGCCACTTGTTCGTCAAAAAGAATGTTCCATTCCGCCCTGCCGGAGGCGAATCGGGCCGTTTGTCCAGGCAGACGCCTGGTTCTGTTCTGTAGCATTATCCGCACTATGCGGTCCTCTGGAAGGATGGAAAATCCGATCCTTTTCAGAAAAACGTTGCGCAAGGCACAACTTCATTTTTGAAAAATATCATTGCGAGCGTTACACGGATGACATTTGCGGTTGTTCCCGGGTTGCTGCATAGGTATTCTTGAAGACATTAATGACCTTTTCCGCGCTCCGTGTCCAGCTAAAATCACGCGCGCGTTCCAGGCCACGGTTGGCAAGCGATTGCCGCAAGTCGGGTTCTGTCAGAATGCGTTTCATCGCCTGGGCCAACCCTGCAATGTCGGGTGGTTCCACCAGCAGGGCCGCATTACCGACAATTTCGGGGCATGAGCCACCCGTGGATGTTACCACCGGGCACCCACTTGCCATCGCTTCAACCAGCGGCAGGCCGAAGCTTTCTGAGTAGGAAGGAAACGCCAGCAGTTGCGCCAGACTGTAGAGATAGGGCATATCTGCCTGTGGCAGCCATCCGGTATAGACCAACCGGGAATCATCGGCGAGTTCCTGCCCAAAAACGGTATGGACATACTGGTAACACTGGCTACGATTACCGGCAATCACCAGTTTCAACTCAGGATGCTGATCACTGATTGACAGAAATGCCTTGATCAGCCCGTCAATATTTTTGCGCGGATAAGGCTTGTTGCCCATATACGGACGTGTCACCGTGAAGATGAACTGCTCAGGCAGGTTATACTTCTGCTTGATATTCGCCAGTTCCACCGGATCGGTTTGGGGATAGAACAGTTCCGCTGCCGCCGAGTGAACCGTTTCCATCTTTGAAAAGGGCACCTTGAGATGGGTGTGAACCTGTTTTTGCAGGTCATTCGAGAGTGTCAGCACACGGACAGCTTTGCGATAGTAGAGCGGAATAAATGTCTTGACATACATCAAATCGAGTCGCTCATAAAACTGGGGAAATGTGTAGTATTCCAGCCCACGACACATCACAATCGTGGGAATCGGGCTGAACAGCGGAACCGTAAACTTGGGATGAAAAATAAGATCAACCTGTTCGCGGTGCGCATGGTAGGGAACCGCCGCCTGATCCCAGAAAAACTTATTTGGCGCTTTGACCAGGATTTCTTTAACATTTGCGTAGTTTTGATACCGCCCAAGATGTTTCCTGGTGCGATAAAACAGAACATAGGCCGTATCGCGGTCCATTTCCATCATCTTGTCAATCAAGTTCTGGTTGGCTACACCGGGACCGTCGCGGTCATCCAGGGTGCGAACCATGATCCCAACTCGCATATGGCCTCCTCAGTTGAATTGCAGCTATGCGTCCTGTTGCACCAGATTGCCGGTTGAACGGATATAATCCTGTTGCCGGTACCACTCGGCCGTGAGGGTCAGGCCAGTGCGCAGATCGAACCGGGGCTGGTAGCCCAGCACCTGCTTCGCCTTTGAAATATCAAATGCCCGACTTTTGGTAAAGAAGCGCAGTCGGCGCGGATAGAGCGGTGGTTCAATCCCCAGTGGCCGACAGAGGCGCTGGCAGATGACCGCAGCCACCATGACCGGCATCACCGGGATGTGTCGCCTTACCACCGAGCGTCCCAGGATATCGCCAATCAACTGCACCAGATCATTGAGTTTGATATACTCATCGCCGGCGATGATAAAGACCTCTCCAATCGCCTCGGGCCGTTCACCCGCCAGGATGATCCCGTTGGCCAGATCTTCGACATAGACCATGTGGAAGTAGACCTCACCGTCGCCGATCATCCAGAACACGCCTTTGTCGATGGCGCGAAACAGCTTGAGCAGGCGCATATCGCCAGGGCCATAAATCGCCGCAGGACGGACGACCGCGAGCGGAAAATCATACTTCTGCTGAAAGGCCAGGGCGCGCTTCTCGCCTTCGAGTTTGGAGCGCTGGTAGACATCGTCCGGGTTGTAGGGCGCGGTTTCTGGGGCGGGTGGGTTCTTAATCGCGCCCAGGACACCGATAGTGCTGCAATGGACAAAGCGGCTGACATCGGCCTGGCGCGCTGCGTGCAAGAGCCGCTCGACGCCATCGGCATTCACCTGATAGAAATATTTGTCGGGCACACCTTCAGTGCGGAAAACGGCGGCAACATTATAGACGGTATCAACGCCGCGCAGGGCTTCAGCGGGCAGCGTCTCCTGGGAGAGATCACCCGAAACAAACTCAACATCTACCCCGTGCAATAGATCACGCTTGCTCGACGCGCGCACCAGGGCCAGCACATGATCACCGCGCTCAACCAGTTTGCGGCAGAGATGGCTTCCCGTAAATCCGTTTGCCCCAGTCACCAGTACTTTCTTTGGCATAATACCCCTCACATTCGTATGTGTTATTCTTGGAACGTTGCGCGTGTACTCTTCCCGGTTGCTCCGCCGGCTGTCAGGCAGCGTGCTCCGTTTGTCGTAGTGATTCCGGGTGAACGGACGATTGCGTATGGCCGGTTTCCTGGCGCAACGGCATGGCCTTACGGACCCGCGCACGCACGATGAGCATATAACCACTGCGCCAGAACAGGAGTTGATCCAGCCTGGCGAAGATCCAGATAATCGGGTAAATCAGTGAGTAGAGCCTGAACATTGATTTGTATGCACTAAGATCCTGTCCGGTGACAATGGCTCCCTTGTGCGATTGTTGCTTTTTCTTGTTTTTATGTTGCTTTAAGAGGTAAACGGTATGGACGATCAGGGTATCGATCAGTTCGGAAAAGAAGCGCGAGTAGGTTTTATGTTGTTCGAGTGCAAAGCGCTCACCGGCCAGCGCCAGCAGGGTCTCCCGGGTGTACCCCGGGCGCAGATGTCCATGCTTTTCATCGGTCTGACCGATGGCGAGCCGGAAGCGGCGCAACAGACTCGGCTTGATATGCGGAACATTGATAATCAATTCCCCATCCGGTTTGAGCACCCGGAAAAGCTCTTCCAGACACTCGCCATCATTGGGGATGTGTTCCAGGAAATCGACAATGACGACCCGGTCAAATTCATTATCCTGAAAAGGCGTTTGCCCACCTTCAATCTGGTACACCTCGGACTGCACCAACTCCCGAATCGCGGCAACACTCTGCGCGTCCAGATCGGCGCTCTTCCAGGTGCCGCCCCGCTGCCGCAGCAGGTAGCTGATGACCCCATTGTCCGAGCCAATATCCAGACAGTGCAGACCATGGGTTGGCCCCAGCAGCGTGGTAATCTCCTTAAACTTGCGCTGCTTCAGCACCGACTTGTTGAACAGGCGTATCGGCCAGGGTTGCTCCATGATGCTCCTCGTCTCTGGCTGTCCAGGTTGCGCGTGTAACGACTTCGTCTAGTTCCTGCTGAGTCCTGGCGGTACTCCAGCCCAATGCCTCTCCCATAACGCCGGCACAAAACTGCAAAGCGCAATTACCCGGATGTCCCGCGGTGCCCAGTTCCGTTCGGCGAAAAACAATATCCGCCAGCTTTTGCGCCATCTCCGCATGGACACCGTGCAGGGTTTCGGCCTTGAGCCTGATCCAATCGGCGGGAAGGCCCGGTAGCACAGGCGTGGATTGCTCCAGGTAGCGCAGCACTTCCGGGTAGGCCGAACCATAGTTGTAGACCAGTTGGCGGATGTTAGCTTCATCCAGACCGTGGGGCTTCGCACGTACCGCAGTCTGCACAAATGCCGCAACATCTTCGATCTGCCCGCCATAAATTGGTGTGAAGGCTGATCGTGATCGGGGTGGTTTCTGACCACGTCCGGCATAGATCGTATCGACTACTTTCTCGGCAACATAGCGGGCTGTTGTATACTTTACACTGGTCACAGAGATAAGGCCATTCAACCCTGTGTTTTGATGTGTGTCAATTTTGAAGTGTTTGGTCAGTTGCACCGATCCCGTTTCCGGATCAACGCCGGTGATTGGAACAAGCCCACCCTGCACAAATGAAACATCGGCACGTTCAAGTTCTGCTGCCGGGTACGCCCGGTTGATCTCATCAATAAAGTTCCGGATCTCTGCTTCGGTGACAACAAATTCGTCCGGATTTCCATGATAGGCGATATAGTCTGTTCCGATCATCGAGTGACCCCGCCAGGGCACGCTAAACAGGAGGCGACTGCCCTTATTGATCACGGCGTCACTATCCCGGAAATTCTTTCGACTGGTAAGACCCACGGCATAGGTATGGAACAGCGGTCGTGTCACCAGGTTGATCGCCTTTGCCAGATAGGGACCGGATGGCGCTGATGTGGGCTGTACCTGCCCCAGTACCCGGCGTACCCAGGGACCGGCGGTGTTGACAACCGTGCGGGCCTGGATGGTAAAGGCGGCCCCGGTCAACTGATCCCGGACATTGGCCCCGATAATCCGATCCTGCTGCCGTAGCAATCCGACAACCTCGGCATAGTTTGCCAGGTGCGCCCCGGCAGCGGCCGCCGAACGCAGAAACGCGATAGGGAGCCGCTCCGAGTTGTAGACCTGGGCATCATAAAAGATCGCTCCGCCGGTTATATCGCTATCTTCCAGTGCAGGCAGAATTTCCAGGCATGTTTTGCGCGAAACGGTACGCCCACGGGGAAGCTGCTTTTGGGGATCCATGTGCCGGTTGCGGTCACTGCTGATCAGATCATTCAGTGCCAGCGCCGGCGTCATCACCGCGCGGCCCTGAAGACCATATCCGTGAGTTGGGAGCAGAATCGGCAGCGGATGCACCAGATGCGGCGCAATTCGCATCAGATTACGGCGCTCGCCAATCGATTCGCGCATACGCGCAAAATCGGCGTGCTGCAGATAGCGCAACCCTCCGTGAATGATCTTGAGACTGTTGGCTGAGGTGGCCGAGCAGAAATCGGCCTTTTCAACCAGCGCAACCGATAAACCTCGTAGTGCGGACTCCCAGGCGAGGCATGCACCCTGCATACCCCCGCCAATAACCAGCACATCGTAGACACTGTCCGCCATCGCGGTAAGATTTCGCTGCATTTCTGCTGCCATGATGCTCCATTTGTACGCGGCAGATGCCCATTCAATGCCGGGCACACAGACAGATCAGCCGTGGGTGCCGGCCTTCACCTTTATGCATTACCCCAGCGCGAACGCGATGGTGACGTTCTGGTGGGCGCATGGGGTGCGGGCTCAACTTCCATCTTTAACCAGTCAAACAGCCCGTTGACCCGCTTCTGAAATGCGGTGTAGGTAAACCTTTCCTGAATTAACTGCTGTCCCGCCATGCCGATCTGTTGGCGCAGCGTGGCATCCTGGATCAGGCGTACCATTCCGGTTGCAAACTGCCGGGGCACTGGTCGCACCAGCACCGCGACCCGGTGATCAAGCACCTGCGTATGCGTTGGCAGGTCGGTCGCCAGCAGCGGCTTGCCGCTGTCCAGGTATGAATAGATCTTCATCGGAGTATTGTTCCCCTTGATCCGGGGCGATACCAGGATATCCGCCTGGGCAAGATAGACCGCCAGGTGTTCAATCGGTCGTGGGCCTATAAAATGAACCCGGTGCGCAATACCAAGCCGGCAGCACTGTTCCTGATACTTCTCAATATCCTGAGCTTCGCCCCCAATAATAACCAGATCGGCAACCAGGCCGGCCTGATCCGTCTTTTTGAGTGCCAATGCAAAACCCTGCAAGAGCAGATCAATTCCCTGATACGGTTCCAGGTTGCCTACATACATCAGTAACTGCCCCTGGAGTGACAGGTGGGTACGCAGATCCTCCGGGATACAGGGTCGGCTATTGTTGAGCAGCGAGATATCTTGCAGCACCACCACCTTTTCGGGCTCATGCCGCTTGATGCCCATTGCCAGGGCATCACAGACGGGAATAACCGCCTTGGCATTGCGCACGGCCAGACCTTCAAAGAATTTAAGTACCGGCGAAAGAAGGGTGAGCCAGGGATAGCGTTCAATAATCTGCTGGGCCAGTGAGGAGTCCATGTCATAGACGTAGGGTATTTTGAAAAAGATTTTGAGCAACAGTGCGATAAACACAGCTTCCTCAACTGCATGCACCAGGTGGTACTGTCGCCGGGAAACCAGGCGGAGTACCGTGAAAAACATAAAAATATCACAAATAATTTTCGCCAACGAGAAGCCCGGGCGGATGTTCCGCATCGGCAGATTAGGGATGCGATGAATCGTGACCCGGTTGTAGGCCATATCGCGTCCCTCGTGCCATGTCACCAGATCAACCCGATCGCCCCGTTCTGATAAGACGCGCAAAATACGATCGACTGCAATAGGCGTTCCTCGTTCCTGATAAAATGGCTGTGGAGCCATAAAGAGCGTGTTCACGAAATTATCCTTCCTCTCGGATCACCTTGAGAATAATGGGTGAACCAAAGAGACTTGTTAATCCTACCTGTCGAAATAGATGCTCTACCGCTGTAGCAGCCCGGGGTGATTTCATCATTCGGTAGAACACCATTGGCAAAAAGTACTGGGCATAGCGTGCGCCACGTGTAAAGCCCAGGGACTGAAAGAACTGTAACAGGTCGGATTCGTGAAAGCAGGTATAGAGACGCGTATTCTGCTCAACCCGCTTCTTAAACTGGAAGAGAAAGGGTGCAATGTAGTTCACGCTCTGCTTCGTCGGAAAATCAATAATGACCGCCTGTCGCGCTACGCGCGTCAACTCGGCCAGGTAGGGCTGCCACCGGGTTACGTGGGGCAACAGCCGGTAACTGATAACGACGTCGAATGCGCGGTCGGCATAGGGCAGGCTAAGAATATTGCCAGTGTCAAAAGTACACTGGTTCGTTGACACAAAATGTTGAATGCGTTTCTGACAACTGGTACTACTACCCAGCACCGTTACGTTATACCCTTTAGCAAGAAGCGGGCCAGTGATCTGTCCATGCCCACCACCAACATCCAGTACCGCTGCGCCGGGATAGGGCGCCAGCATGTTCAGCGTAGCTTCCTCCTGGATTTTCAGGAACCAGGCACCGATTTTGCCGGCGAACCGCCGCGCATAATCGTCGGAAGATGTCTCAATGTCGGCAGTTTCGGGAAAGGTGTCCGGTGTAATTTCTGTTGCCTGCTGCAGTATCTCATCAATAGCGGCTGTGTCCGCGTGATAATTCAACGTGGTCATTATCGTCCTACTCCTTCTACAACAGTCTTCTTGACTGCATCAGACGGCACACGTCGTTGTGCTACCTCTGCGCAATCAACTCCACACTAGACGCAGGAACTCAATTGTTCCATTTCTGTTCTTCAGGTGCTACTTCCGGCCGTAGGTCAGTGTCTGTTTGTTCTCGCTAAACAGACTACGTTCCAACTTCGCGTGCCTGCTCAACCGCCGGTGGGGCCGCCGGTTGGGGAGTAAGCATCTCGCGCACCGTATAAATCGGCTTCTGCTGCGCTTCGTAATAGGTGCGCACGACCAGTTCACCAATTAACCCCATCGTAATAAACTGGACCCCCAGGACAATCAGGAGAATTGCCAGCAGCAGCAGTGGCCGGTCAGCCAGGGACTGGTCAAAGAGCAGCTTGCTGACTGAGAGATACCCACCCAGCAGCGTTCCTGACGAGAAACAGAGCATCCCCAGCAACCCGAAGATCTGAATGGGCCGGGTGGCATAGTCCAGGAGAAATTTCACCGTCAAAAGATCCAACCAGACCTTGATGATGCGGCTTAGACCATACTTCGATTTGCCATACTTCCGGGGTGAGTGATTCACCGGCACCTCGGCCACCTGCACTCCCAGCCAACTGGTCAGCGCCGGGATAAAGCGGTGCATCTCACCATACAGCCGGATGTTCTTCACAACCTCGGAGCGGTAAGCCTTGAGCGAGCAGCCATAGTCGTGCAGCTTGACATTGGTCATCTTTGAGATAAGCGAGTTGGCAATGATCGAAGGGAGGCGGCGGTTCAGGAAGGGATCTTTGCGCCGAAAGCGCCAGCCACTGACAACGTCATAGCCCTCTTCAATTTTTTCCAGCAGGGTGGGGATATCGGCCGGATCGTTCTGCAGGTCGGCATCCAGCGTAATAATGATCTCGCCCTGTGCGGCGTCAAACCCGGCTGAGAACGCGGCAGTCTGCCCAAAATTGCGGCGAAAGCGAATAACCCGGATGTGGGGGTCACGCTGATGCAACTGCTTGAGAATGGGAAAACTCCCATCGGTGCTGCCATCGTCCACAAGAATGACCTCGTAGGGCCGCTCCAGATCCTGCAAGATCGGGTGGAGGCGCGCGTGCAGTTGCTCCAGACTCTCTTCCTCGTTAAAAATTGGTATGACAATTGATACATAAATTGATGCATTCACAGGAAACTCCAACGGTAGCGTTAGACTGGGACGGGAGTAGGTCGCGGTTTGGGTTGGCTGATCTGTGCCTTTATACGCAGTAGACTGTTCCGGATACGGTCGTACCTCGCGCATTGGGACTCCCTTCGATATACCTGTCATGTGCCCCTCCTTCAAACCTCTAGTAGCGACGTCACTGCAGTCTGATAAACCGCATATCGGCATATCAGTTGCACGCATATTCGCTAAAAATGTAGTTGACCGTAGGGTTTCCTGGTAAGGTGTGTGGGGTACGATGCCTACGCATACTATAAAGATGTTTAGTGACGATGTTCTGAATATGAGCCCTACACAGATAAAAAGATCGTTAATCCCCGCTTCCCCGTCTGACGAATGGGCCGGACAGTTTGGCCCTGCTCTGGTCGAAAACGGTACTCGCCAGCACGTCCTCCACCGCCTTTGGCGTTTGCTGGTGCGGCAGGCCGACACTGCGCCGGGCTCCCGCCAGATCACCCATCAGGTAGAGCAGACCGCCGAAGAGACTGACAGTCAGGCGTACAATAAAGACCAGGAATGACAATACCAGGGCTAACTCGGTGGTGGTACCCAGTTGATTGAGCAGTAGCGCAAAGATGGCTTCGCGCGCTCCCAGATTGTTAAAGAAAATCGGAACCATCCCGACAATATCGACAACCGGGACCATCAATGCCATAAATGCCAGGGGCACATCCATGTGCAGGGCGCGCGCAACAGCATAGTTTGCGCCGATCCAGACAAACTGATACACAAATGACAGTCCGATGACTCCAACCAGTGTCCGGCGATAGCCATAATAGCCGGAGAGCGCCTCGGCCATACCGAGCAACTTCTCGCGCCAGTTCATCACATTCGGCAACTGCAACTGCGTAAGCCGGCGGCTAATGGGCGTGGCTGCTAACGCCAGTCCCAGCGCACCGCTTGCGCAGACAATGCACCAGACGGTGCCCCAGAGCAGTTCGGGAGCTGCGGTCAGCAATTGTAAGCTCAACCCAAGTGAGGCCATGGCAATCAAGGTCAGTGCCACAAAGCCGGTGATACGCTCGATAAAGACCGAAGCAACCGCGCGGGATGTGCGCTGCGTACGCTGGTTGAGCCGATAAATGCGGACGGCATCACCGCCGACCATTGTTGGTAAAAAATTGCTAAAGAACTGACCAATGAGATATGTTCGTAGCGTCCAGGCATACGATATCTGCTGCTCCGAAGTCCGTAACAACCACCACCAGCGCAGTGCCTTGACACAGACGCCGGTAAACTCCAGCAGGATTGCCAATAGTAAAAAGGGAAGTGCAATTCCGCGCCCAATGGTAAAAAGTTCCGTTGTATCGACCTGGAAGAGCAGGTATGTTATAAGCGTGACGCTAATCAGGACACGTGCAAGGACCAGGAGTGTGCGCCGATCCAGTTTGTTCATCTTCCGTATATACCTCCCGCAAGCACTAACTATGCCAGTACATCACTCGTTCGGCATTCGTGCTACAACTGGTAACTTCATTTCCAGACATCCTGGTTACGCACGTATGTACTTCCTTAACATCGGCACACGTAGTTTAAATACCATACGTGAGTATTTGATGAATGTACATAACTTCCGGCTGATCGAATACTTATCCTTATCACGGTTCAGGATGCAGTTATGCCGTCGCAAAACCAAGATTTCTCTCTTTGGCGTGCGGCAGCCAGGCTGCCGCATTTCTCGTGTGTAAGCTTTCATCAACTACACGAGTTACACGGTGGTTCATCAAACCGGGCGTTTCACCCGGTGAACGGCAGAATCGCCTGCGGCAGCATGGTACTTTTTGATCTTTTTCACAAAAATTTTGCACGAAGTGCAAAATTTTTGTGAAAAAGAATGGAATCTTCCGCCCTGCCGGAGGCGAAA
>DAOTUI010000091.1:0-33469 GCA_034437035.1 Chloroflexaceae bacterium | reverse complement strand
CAGAGCGCATTGGAATGCGGTCAGTGGGACCGGCAGCGGCTGCCGCTCCAGTGCAGTATTTTCCGCATTGGGACGGGCTGCGGACGCGCAGAAGCGCGTCCCTACCATAAAAAACCTACACCTGAGAGTTCACCTGGTCACCCCTTCAGCCTTTTCCAGGTCACGAAGCAATGGCAGTTCCAGGCTATCCCAGAGTGCCTGCCAGCTTGCCTCGATCACATTTTGCGATGCGCCGATGGTACTCCAGCGCTCGTCGCCCCGGGCGCTCTCGATCAGCACGCGGGGTTTGGCCGCAGTGCCGCGATGCTCGTCGATAATGCGTACTTTGTAGTCAACCAGCCGGACCTCGGCCAGTTGTGGGTAGTAGGGCAGCAGTGCCTTGCGGATTGCGCTGTCCAGCGCGTTGACCGGGCCTTCGCCGTCGGCGGCGGTGTGAATCACGTCGTTGCACACCTGGACCCGGGTTGTCGCCTGCGAATAGATCCGATTATCGCCGCGCTTCTCGATAATCACCGTAAAGTCGAGCAACTCAAAGGCGGGCACATAGTCGGGCGCGCTGCGGCGGACCAGCATCTCAAAACTGCCCTCGGCCGCCTCAAACTGGAAGCCCTGGTTTTCCAACTCCTTGATGCGCTGCAATACGGCCTGCTCTTTGCCGTTGAGCCGCATGCCCAGTTCCTCGGCCCGCATGCGCACATTGCCCCGGCCTGACAACTCGCTGACCACGACGCGCTTCTGGTTACCCACCAGGGTCGGATCGATATGCTGGTAGCTCTCCTCGACCTTGGCAATCGCGGCGACATGAATGCCGCCCTTGTGGGCGAATGCGCTGCGCCCGACGAAGGGCGCGTGGTTGTCCGGGTTGAGGTTGGCGATGGCGGCGACATAGTTCGATACCTCGGTCAGGCGGCGCAGTTGCTCCGGCGCAACGCATCTGTAGTCCAGCTTGAGCTGCAGGTTGGCAATTAATGGAATAAGATCCATATTACCACAACGTTCGCCATAACCGTTAATCGTTCCCTGCACCTGCACACAGCCGGCCTGCACTGCGGCCAGCGCGTTTGCCACCGCCAGCGCGCCGTCGTTATGCGGGTGAATGCCCAGTTGCGGGACGCTGTCGGCGGGGAAATGTTCCTGCACCGCGCGCACAACCTGGGCGATCCAGTCGGGGAGCGAGCCGCCGTTGGTGTCGCACAAGACCAGGCAGTTCGCACCGGCACCGGCTGCGGCAGCCAGGGTTGCCAGGGCGTAGGTCGGATTGGCGCGGTAGCCATCGAAGAAGTGCTCGGCGTCGTAGACCACTTCTTTGCCCATAGCCTTGAAGTAGGCCACACTATCGGCGATCATTGCCAGGTTCTCATCCAGGCTGGTCTCCAGCACCTTCTCGACATGGAGTGTCCAGCTTTTGCCGACCAGCGTGACCACCGGCGTGTGGGCCGCAACCAGCGCCTGAATGTTGGGATCGGTTGCGCAGTTACTATGGGCATGGCGGGTGCTGCCGAAGGCCGCCACGCGTGCCTGCTGCAGCGGTTCGCTCTGCACCTGATGAAAAAACTCAACATCCTTGGGATTGGATCCGGGCCAGCCCCCCTCGATATAGTGAATTCCCAGCGCATCCAGTTCGCGGGCGATCTTTAACTTGTCCTCACAGGAGAGCGAGAGCCCTTCGCGCTGTGTGCCATCCCGGAGGGTTGTATCGTAGAGTTGAATTTGCATTGCTTTCTCCTTGAAAAGATTAAGAACTGAAAACCGAGAACCGTCCATCTGTCTCGTTCATTCGTCATCAATCAGCCAGCAATGCGAATAGACGGCAACAGGGTGACCGCATGCTGCGTCCCTGTTGCCATTGTCACCTCCGGTCTGGTTATCATGAGTGTAGCTACTCCTGGTAGTGTATTAATGAATTACAGAACTTACGCGGTGCTCTTTCAAACCGGGCGTTTGACCCGATGAAAACCCGCTTCGCCTGCGGCAGCATGGTACTTGTTTTATCTTTTTCAAGAAATTTTGGCGCATAGCGCCAAAATTTCTTGAAAAAGAATGTCCAGTTCCGCCCTGCCGGAGGCGACATGCTCTTCTGGGACAATGACCGCGTAACTCGTGTGAATTACAGAACTTACGCGGTGCTCTTTCAAACCGGGCGTTTGACCCGATGAAAACCCGCTTCGCCTGCGGCAGCATGGTACTTGTTTTATCTTTTTCACAAAAATTTGGCTCGCAGAGCCAAATCTTTGTGAAAAAGGATGTCCAGTTCCGCCCTGCCGGAGGCGAAATGTCATTCCGGGTTCGTGACCGCGTAACTCCTGTAAATTACACGAGTTACGCGGTGCGGACTATTCCGGCCTCGTGCCAGCCCCAAAAGCCCGCTTCGCCTGTGGCAGCATGGTACTTTTTTATCTTTTCCACAAAACATTTTCACTTTGTGAAAATGTTTTGTGGAAAAGATCTGGTTTCTTCTGCCCTGCCGGAGGCGATATCCCCCACCAAACGCGGGATCGCCAGATCCATGGTAGCATTGGCCGTTTCGCAGTGTTCGCTCATGTCGTGATGTTCGTGGTCCAAACACCCACCGTGTAACTCGTTTAAATCAGGCTCAACGCTCCGCCTGGTTCTGAGCTTGCCGGCGCGGGTAGCTGCCGAAGATCTTGAACATGCCCGTTCTGGCGGCGATCCGGTCGAGTGCCCGCGCAACATGGGCATCGTTGCGATGTCCTTCTATGTCGATGAGAAAGATATACTGCCCCAGCACCTCTTTGGAGGGGCGCGACTCCAATTTGGTCATGTTAATCGCTTCTTCGGCCAGTGTTTGCAGCGCGCCAACCAGCACCCCGGCCCGGTCTTCCCGAAAGCCGAAGCAGAAGCTGGTCTTGTCGTAGCCCGTCGGCGCGGCGTCCTGCTGCGCCAGCACGATAAAGCGGGTGACATTGCTATGGTTGTCGGCAATATCGCGTGCCAGGATCTGCGCGCCGGTGATCTCGGCGGCGCGTAGCGTGCTGATCGCTGCCGCCGGTCGCTCGTCGGTCAGGGCTTCGGCGGGCGCGGCGCTATTGCTGAGCGAGGCGACCGTGGCGACCCCCGGCAGGCAGCGCTCAACAAACCGGCGACACTGCCCGAGCGACTGCGGGTGCGCATAGAGCACCTGGATCTGGGGCAGCGCCAGCCCGGCCCGTGCAACCAGGTACTGACGGATCGGAATTACGATTTCGCCGGCAATGCGCAGATTTGTCTCGTGGATGAGCAGATCCAGGGTAAAGTTGACGCTGCCTTCGAGCATATTCTCGATGGGCAGAACCCCGACCGTCGCCGCGTCGGTTTCGATGGCGGTTACCACCGCCGGAATGCTGCTCAACGGCAGGTAGACCACGTCGGGTTGGGCAGTTGCCAGAGCAATGGCGGCTTCTTCGCTGAAGGTGCCTGGCGGTCCCAGGTAGGCAATTGTTTGCATTATCATTGTGTAGGACCCATGACGCATGACCATCGTACTCGGCAGCCACGCATCATGGACCGGTTAGCGCTCCTGCTGCTCCGTGCTGCTGCGCCCGAACACATCAACTGCATAGAGCGGCGGATCTTGATCGTACCCGGCGGCATAGGCGGCAGCTTCGGCCTTGAGTCGCTCATCGCGCGCGGCCAGCATCTTGTTCAGTGCGCCCATGTAGGCTTCAGCGGCGGCGATAATCGTGTCGGTGTGGACGCTGTAGCCACTGAAGATCTGAAAGCCGCGCCGGCGCTCATCGCCCTCGGCCTGCTCTGTCTCGCGGGCGCCCTGCTCGCGCAGGCGGACAGTTACTTCCGCCACGGCGTCAAAGCCCTCCGTAATTGCCTTGATCGAGAACTCGATCAGTTCGTTGGGCCGCTGGATCACCCGGTTCAGCGCCTTGTAGACCGCATCAACCGGGCCGGTGCCGTGGGCACTATCGGTGCGGACCTGCCCATCCGGTCCCTTCAGTCGCACCGTGGCGGTGGGGGCCATGCCGGTGCCGCTGGTGAACTGCACATGCTCCAGGGTGTAGATCTCCGGCGTGCGTTGTGTCTCGCCCGCGATCAGCGCCTCAATATCGCGGTCGTCTACAAATTTCTTCTTGTCGCAGAGATCCTTGAAGCGCACAAACACCTGCTGCAGATCCTCCTCTTCGAGATGGTAGCCCAGCTTCTCGATATGCTTGCGGAAGGCATGCCGGCCGCTGTGCTTGCCCAGGATCAGCGCGTTCCCATCCAGTCCAACGGTTTCGGCGCTCATGATCTCGTAGGTCATGCGGTTCTTGAGCACGCCATCCTGATGAATACCCGATTCGTGGGCGAAGGCGTTTGCGCCGACAATGGCCTTATTCGGCGGAATTGGCACGCCGATGAACGAGCTGACCAGGCGGCTGCTGCGGGCCAATTCGCGGGTGTTGATGTGGCTGCGCGTGCTAAAGAACTGCTCGCGGGTATGCAGTGCCATCACCACCTCCTCCAGAGAGGCATTCCCGGCGCGCTCGCCGATTCCGTTGATGGTACACTCGATCTGGCGGGCACCGGCGCGCACCCCGGCCAGGCTGTTGGCAACCGCCAGGCCCAGGTCGTCGTGGCAGTGGGTCGAGAGAATAACCTGCTCGGCTCCCGGGACATTTGCGCGAATACCGGCGATCAACTTGCTATACTCCTCCGGCGTGGCATAGCCGACGGTATCGGGGATATTGAGCGTTGTCGCGCCCTCTTCAATCGCGGCTGCCAGCACCTGGTACATAAACTCTATGTCGGAGCGGCTGGCGTCCATCGGTGAGAACTCGACATCCTTGCAGAGCGAGCGGGCCAGGCGCACCATTGCCCGGGCTTTCTCCAGGACGGCGTCGCGGGTTGAGCGCAGTTGATGCTCGATATGGATATCGGATGTGGAGATAAAGGTGTGAATGCGTTTCTTCGCAGCGGGCTGGATCGCAGTCCAGGCGCTCTCGATATCGTTCGGGTTGGCCCGGGCCAGGGCGGCGATGGTGGGACCGTCCGGGGTGCCGACCTCGCGGGCGATCTGATGTACGGCGGCCCAGTCGCCCGGCGAAGCGGCGGGAAAGCCCGCCTCAATAATATCGACATTCAACCGGGCCAACTGGCGCGCGACCTCCAGCTTCTCCTCCAGGCTCATGGTACAGCCGGGAGCCTGCTCCCCATCGCGCAACGTTGTATCGAAAATACGTACATGATCATCGGTCATGACCGTTCGTTCCTCCTTTCTTGTAAGAACAAAGGGTAGAGAACAAAGAGCAGAGAACAAAAAGCAGAGAGCAGAGAACAAAGGGTTAAGGGCAAAGAACAAACGGATCAGTTATTCCGGCGTATAATCATCTCTGGTGAACGGGAGTGGCGGCTCATCATCGGGTTCGGCAATGACATATGGTTCGTGCTGTTCATACATATGGGATGAACCGCCCTCATCTTTCAGACGATTAAGGGTCTGAATCTTGCTGGTAAGCATAGCTGTTATCTCCCGGCACTCGGCTTGTAGTGGCTCTTCTTCGTTAACGGTAATCCAGCCGGCACGACGCATAAGATCGAGCCAGCTATCAGTTTCAGCCAGGGAACCGCGTGCGATCAAGCGATGATGACGATGGGCACCAGGTGTGTAACGGCCGTGGCCTTCGGCAATATTTGCTCCAACCGAAGTAACTGCCGCAACAATTTGTCGTGCCGGCACAGCATTTGCCCAACTCTGCGGGAGGCGATGGGTGAGTTGCATGACGTTAAGCGCTAACTCCTGCGCACGTTGCCAGACAATTAAGTTGCGATGAGTGTAATCCTTCGCCACATGTCCCTCCCCAATTCCTGATCCTTTGTTCTGCCCGTTATTTCGTTGAGTTCTTTGTTCTGTTGTGTTCTTTGTCCTTCGTTCTTTGTTCTTTGTTCTGCTGTGTTACGCCCCGCCACTCCCCGGCGTTACCTCGCGCGGGTTGACAAACGGCATCATCCGGCGTAGCTCGCGCCCGACCTGCTCAATGCGATGCTCGCTATCCTTCATGCGCATCGCATTGAAGTTGGGGCGGCCCTGGTGGTTCTCCTCGATCCACTCCTCGGCAAATGCGCCATTCCGGATGTTTGCCAGAATCTGACGCATGGCCGTCCGGGTCTCATCGGTGATGATGCGCGGGCCGGCGGTGTAGTCGCCATACTCGGCGGTATCGCTCACAGAGTAGCGCATATAGTTGAGCCCACCCTGGTAGAATAGGTCCACAATCAGCTTTAACTCATGCATGCACTCGAAGTAGGCCACCTCCGGCTGGTAGCCCGCCTCGACCAGCGTCTCGAAAGCGTTTTTGACCAGCGCGCTCACGCCGCCACACAGGACCACCTGCTCACCAAACAGATCGGTTTCGGTCTCCTCAGCGAAGGTGGTGCGCAACACACCCGCGCGGGTGCAGCCCAGACCTTTGGCATAGGCCAGCGCATCCTCAAATGCACCGCCGGTGGCATTCTGCTCAACCGCGACCAGCGCGGGTACACCGCCGCCCTGCGTGTAAACCTCGCGCACGCGATGGCCGGGCGCTTTGGGCGCAACCATGCTCACATCAATATTGTTGGGCGCGACAATCTGGCCGAAGCGGATATTGAAGCCGTGCGCAAACATCAGCGTCTTGCCCGCGTCCATGTGCGGCGCGATATGCTCGCGGTACAACTCCCCCTGCCCGATGTCCGGCGTGAGGATCATAATCACCTGCGCCTCGCGAGCCGCATCGCTCACCGTACGCACCGCCAGCCCGGCGGCTTCAACCTTGCCCCAGCTCTTGCTGCCCGCGTAGAGCCCCACGCGCACATCCAGACCGCTCTCCTTCAGGTTCATCGCGTGGGCATGGCCCTGGCTGCCATAGCCAATCACTGCCACCGGCTTATTTTTCAACCGCTCCAGGTCCGCCTGTTTGTCATAGAAAAGCTCTGCCACAGTTTTCCTCCTTGAGAAGAACAAAGCAGGGAGAACAAAGAACAAAGCAAAGCAGCAACGGGTTGGTTTCTTTGTTCTTTGTTCTTTGCCCGCTGTTCTCTCCTAGTTGAGTGCCGCCACTGTCTCGTCTGCATGTCCGTTACTCTCGGCATACTGCGCTCCCCGATGGGTATGCGCGCCGCGCACCATTGCAATCCGCCCGGTACGCATCATCTCCTTGATGCCGAAGGGCCGCAGCACCTCGATGAAATTCTCAACCTTGGAAGGCGTGCCGGTCATCTCGATAATCATCGAGTTGGCGGCAACGTCCACAATTTTAGCATCAAAGATCTCGGCCAGGGTGGCGATCTCCGCCCGGTTCTTGCTGCCGGCCTGCACCTTCACCAGCGCCATCTCGCGGTCCACCGTCGGATCTTCGGTCACATCGCTGACCTTGATCACATCAATCAGCCGGTAGAGTTGCTTGACCACCTGCTCGACATCTTCCGACTCGACCACCACGGTCATACGGCTCACGTTGGGCGTCTCGGTGTGCCCCACGGACAGGCTGGCGATATTGTAACCCCGACGGCGAAACAGGTTCACGGCCCGGCTCAACGCACCGGGTTGGTCTTCCATCAGGGCGACGATTGTATGCTTACACATGGGAGGGTTCTCCTTGTCAGATGTTTTTGCTGTTTCAGAATACCGGCTCAACTAGACCGCCTCCGGCTCCGGGTTCTTAACGATAGAGACATCCGGGTTGGCGGGTTCGATAATCGGGGCTTCGGTGATCATATCGCCGATGCTCTTACCCTGCGGCACCATCGGGAAAACATTCACCTCGCGCTCCACCCGGAAGTCAATCAGCACCGGGCCATCGTGGTTATAGGCTTCCTGGATGGCCGTCTCGACCATGCTGGTATGTTCAACGGCGATACCCCTGATGCCGTAAGCCTCCGCCAGTTTGACAAAGTTGGGGCCGCTGAGCGGCGTCCCGCTGTAGCGCTTGTTCTCAAACAGCTCCTGCCACTGGCGCACCATGCCCAGGTAGCCATTGTTGATCACGGCAATCTTGACGTTCTTGAGCCCCTCCTGCGCAATCGTGGCGATCTCCTGGTTGGTCATCTGGAAGCCACCATCACCACAGACCGCCCAGACGGTCTCGTCGGGGCAGGCAATGGCTGCGCCCATAGCCGCCGGAACCGCAAAGCCCATCGTGCCGGCACCCCCACTAGTCATGTGCGTGCGCGGACGATGCCAGTCGAGCAGTTGCGCCGCCCACATCTGATGCTGCCCCACATCGGTGACAACCCGGTAACTGCCCCGCTCGTTGAGCATGCGGGTCAGGATCGCATACACATCGTGTGGCGGCAGGTACATCGGCGTATCCGGGCGGGCCACATACTGCTGCTTGTGCTGATGTTTCGACTGCATCTCGCGGATATGCTCCATCCAGTTGTTGGTGTTGCCATGCAGGTCAGCCATGCCGGCTTTATCCGGCAGTTCTTCCAGGATGGCGGTCAGCACGTTGCGTGCATCGCCGACAATCGGCACAGTGGCTTTCACATTCTTGCCGATTTCGCTGGGGTCAATATCAACGTGAATAACTTTTGCGTTGGGCGCGAAGGTGCCGGCCTTGCCGGTCACGCGGTCGTCAAAGCGCCCGCCGATGTTGAACAGCACATCGCACTCCTGGATGGCACGGTTCACATGCACCCAGCCATGCATGCCGGGCATGCCGATACTCAGCGGGTGATCTTCGGGGAAGGATCCGATACCGTGGAGGGTGGTAATCACCGGGATGCCGGTACGCTCGGCCAGAGTGCGCAACTCACTATGCGCACCGGACATAATCACGCCGTTGCCCGCCATAATCAGCGGTTTCTTTGCGCCCAGCAACAGCTTCAGCGCCTCGCGGATCTGCTTGCGATTGCCCTGGTAGGTCGGTCGGTAGCCGGGCAGGTTCAACTGCACATCCCAGTTGGGCACCATGCGTGCCTGCTGAGCATCTTTGGTGATGTCGATCAAGACGGGGCCGGGACGACCAGTGGCGGCAATGTGAAATGCTTCTTTAAAAACGCGGGGAAGATCTTCAATATCTTTGACGAGATAGTTGTGCTTGGTAATCGGCATCGTAATGCCGGCAATGTCGGTCTCCTGGAAGGCATCTTTACCGAGGACGGAACTTGCCACCTGTCCGGTAATGGCGACGAGCGGCGTACTGTCCATCATCGCGTCGGCGATGGCCGTCACCAGGTTGGTTGCGCCGGGACCGCTGGTGCCGATGCAGACGCCCACCTTGCCGGTAGCACGGGCATACCCCTCGGCCGCATGCCCCGCGCCCTGCTCGTGGCGGCAGAGCACATGTCGCAACCGATCCCGATAATCCCACATCGCAAAGTAGAACGGCATAATTGCCCCGCCGGGAATTCCGAACATGACCTCCACACCCTCGCGGATCAGGGCTTCGCACATAATTTGCGCACCGGTAAGCTGTTGATCGGACATGAGAACAACCTCCTGCTAATCTGTTTGAACTACTACGGTTCTATAGTACGGTAACGACCACACATAACGGTACTCTAACGGGTATGCCTGCTAATGCCGGCTGGACTATCCAGGGTGAAAAAACAGGCAGCCCGAAGCCACCCAGTGCTCCACACACTGATACTGCAACACTGCTATGGGGCTTGTACGAACATTTCGGGAAAAGGCCGCCGGATGGACGCGTTCCATCCAGGCCCTGAATAACCGGGCAGCACCGTCACTCACTGCGTTGTGGGGTGCGCAGCGGCGGGGCGATGCAGCCGCGCACAGACGGTGGGTGGACTATTAACTGGTAACATAGCGCCAGACGGGCGGATCGAGTCCGCGGCTCTCAGCGCCGTGGGAACCGTCGTCGGACAGGGACAGGGACAGGAACCAACACCGGCACCGGGCGTTGTTGTGGGACGGCAAGACCGGCGAGCAAGTCTTTGAGTTTACGTAAAAAAGATTGCATTTCATGCTCCAGTGTTGGCAGTAAAAAAACCTCCCAGATTGCCTGGGAGGTTTTGCTTCTAATTTCTTCGCTTGCCGGGGGCTGCTTACTTCGTTCCTCCCAAGTGTCGATAACTCCACCCAATAAGGAGGAGTACAAGTACTACACTAATGAGAATGAACGAAAAGTTTATGGGCAACATATCTATCACAGACCCCTGTTTCATTGTATCGTCTGCACAAGAATACCACGGTGGGCAGTCTCTGTCAAGTGCAATCCGGTGGCATGGCGACATAACACCGGGAATAGTGTGGCGGGAAAAACGCCGTCAGTTCCGACAGCATCCGTTGCCAGAGCGTGCGGGAATGTGGTAGGATAGGCGCACACACAGCAAGAATACGCGTGGGTTGGGCGCGGGTCAGGTGAGAACCGCTATGCGTAATCCGGCTGCTCGACCCTAAACTTTACATAAAATATGCAAGAACGTGATCAGATTATCAACCTGGGGAAGGTGCTGGCCGAGGAAGAGCGGCGCGGCTGTGATAACAGCGCCGTCGAGAGCGGGTTGCAGGCGTTTCTGACCGCCTGGCAGTCCAACTCCAACGGGGCACTGGAGATTCCGGCGGTCCGGGCAGCGCTGGACCTGCTGGCAGCGTATGACGACCAGCCGGTTCCCACGCGCCAGGAGCGGTTGACCCAGGCGCTGGCGGGGTTGCGTGCGCTGTTTAAAACCGCCGAACCTTCCAACTCGGCCAAAGCAGCGGCCCCGCGCCAGCCGCGCCGGTCGGCTCAATCAGGCCCGCCAACCCCCGCATCCGGCCCGCTGCGTCCGGAGTTACCGATTGCGCATGTGCCGGGGATCGGGCGAACTATGGTCAACGCCTTCAAGCGACTCAAACTGCACACGGTTGTGGATCTGCTCTACCATTTTCCGCATCGCTACGATGATTACACCTCTCAGAAGTGCATTGCCGACCTGACCATCGGCTCGATTGAGACGGTTGTCTGTCAGGTGTGTGATGTGCGGACCTTTCGCACCAAAACCGGGCGCGACGGTGTCGAGGTGCAGGTGCGGGACGAGAGCGGCCTGCTCAAGGTGGTCTTCTTTGGGGCGCGCTGGCTGGCCCAGCAGTTTACCATCGGGCGTAAGGTGGTGCTGAGCGGCAAAGTAACTTCCTACCAGGGGTTGCGTCAGATGACCTCGCCGGATTGGGAGCCCTTCAACGCCGACCAGTTGATCCACACCGGGCGGCTGGTGCCGGTGCATCCGCTGACCAAAGGATTGTACGAGCGCAACGCCCGCCGGATTATCAAGCAGGTGGTGGATCTGGCGGCCCCGCAGGTCCACGATTACCTGCCGGCCGCAGTGCAGGAGCGGGCCAATCTGCTGCCCCTGCCCGAGGCGCTGGCCCAGATGCACTTCCCGGATAGCCCCGAGTTGTTGGAGCGGGCGCGGCAGCGCCTGGGGTTTGACGAGTTTCTGTTTATTCAACTGGGCGTGATCCAGCGGCGCATTCTCTGGCAGGGCGAACTGGGCTATGCCGTCAATGTTGATGAAGCGGTGCATACCGATCTGCTGGCGAAGCTGCCCTTTGCCCTGACCGGAGCGCAGCAGCGCACGCTGGCGGAGATCTTCGCCGACATGCACCGGCCAGTGCCGATGGCGCGCCTGCTCCAGGGTGATGTGGGCAGCGGCAAAACGATTGTGGCGGCGGCGGCCCTCTTGCAGGCGGTGGCGGCCGGGTTGCAGGGCGCACTGATGGCCCCCACGGAGATCCTGGCCGAGCAGCACTACAAAGGCCTGCGGCAGTTGCTGGGGCAGATCCGGGTGCCGCGCAAGCCAACCGACAGCGAGGGACAGCCGCTGGATGACTGGAAGAGTGAGGCCGACGCGGAACAACTGGCCCGCCTGGAAGAACTCAAGCGCCTGCTGAATATGGTGCCGGAGGATGACCTGGGCGGCGAAGGCGTGCGGGTGGCACTGCTGACCGGCAGCCTGGGGGTGAAGGATCGGCGGCGGGTGCTGGAGGCAATTGCTAACGGCGAAGTGGATCTGGTAATCGGCACTCACGCGCTGATTACTGAGGGCGTGCAGTACCAGAGCCTGGGCCTGGTCGTGATTGACGAGCAGCACCGCTTTGGGGTGGAACAGCGCGAGCGGCTCAAGCAGAAGGGGCTGAACCCGCATATGCTGGTCATGACTGCCACGCCCATCCCGCGCACGCTGACCCTGACGATCTATGGCGATCTGGATACCTCGGTGCTGGATGAACTGCCGCCGGGCCGCCAGGAGATCAAGACACGCTGGATCACCCGGGGCGAACGGGAGAAGGCGTACCGGCATATGCGCAAAGAGATTGGCAAGGGTCGCCAGGCATTCGTGATCTGCCCGCTGGTGGAGGAGAGCGAGAAGATCGATCTGCCCTCCGCCGAGGAGACCTATGTGCAGTTGCAGAACGAGGTCTTCCCCGATCTGCGGGTGGGCCTGATCCATGGGCGCATGCTGCCCCGCGAGAAAGATCTGGCGATGCGTGCCTTCCGTGATCACGAGTTTGACATCCTGGTGGCGACGGCGGTGGTTGAGGTGGGTATTGATGTGCCCAACGCCACGACAATTATGATCGACGGAGCCGAGCGCTTCGGGTTGGCGCAACTGCATCAGTTCCGCGGGCGCGTCGGGCGGGGTGAGCATCAAAGCTACTGCATCCTGGTGAGCGATATTGATAACGAGGTAACGCAGCAGCGCCTGGAGGCGATGGAGGGCACGCACGACGGCTTCAATCTGGCCGAGATTGACCTGCAACTGCGGGGACCGGGTGAGTTCCTGGGCAAGCGTCAGAGCGGCACGCCCGACCTGAAGGTGGCACGCCTGGCCGACACCCGCCTGCTGCATGCCGCCAACCGCGAGGCGCAGCAGATCCTGGCGGAAGATCCGCAACTCGAGCGCGCCGAGCATGCGCCGTTGCGCGCAAAGGTGCAGGACTTCTGGCAGAAGGCCGAGGGAGCAAGCTGAGCACTGAGCACTGAACACTGAACACTGAACACTGAACACTGAACACTGAACCACTGAGCCTTGAATGGTATAATGCGCCGCACACGATTGTGCCGGGATGGTTCGACACGCTGAAGCCTGTGGAAAGGTGGGACAGCAAACGGTGGAGACGCTCTGGCTGGGCTACAATGGATTGACGGTTCCCTACCGCAGCGTCGTTGCTGTGCTGTTCTATCGCGCGGTACTCGATCCGCGCATCGAACGCGCCTATGGCATGGTGCCGGGGGGCGTTCGCTCGGTGGTCGTCACCAGCGACGGCGATTACTTCCCGGCGCGCTGGCGGGTGAGTCATGTGCGGCAGCGCTGGGCTCACTGGCGCATGCGACAGGGCGGTCCGCCGTCTGTGCTACAATAGGAGCTATGGCACGCTACGAAATAAATGCTAAAACCATCATTACCGCGCCGCCCGAGGTGGTCTGGTCGGTGCTGGACGACTTTGGCGGCTGGCCCGGCTGGATGCCTTCCATGCAGAATGTGCGCGTCGAGTTGCTCTCGCCGGGTGCGCCCGGTCCGGGCTACCGCTTTCGCATACGCGGCCGTGTCGTCTATGCCGACCTGGAAGTAACGACCTTCACGCCGCAGGAGCGGGCGACCCACTTTCGCTTGAATCTGCCGCCGCTGACCGGGGCGAACCGCTGCCGCGTCATTCCGCTGGAGGATGGGCGCTACCGGCTGGAGCGGCAGGATCATATCGACATGCCTGGTCCGATTGCCTCCTTTCTCAATGCTACCCAGCGTGAGCGGTTCGAGCGGCTGGCGGCCGAGTTTCTTCAGGCGCTCAAGCAGACGGTTGAAGCACGAGGTGCCCATGTCACCGACCGACCAGCATCATGAGGCGCTCCAGCATCTGGCGGATCATCTGTCCAGTGCCGGGTTGCGCGCGCCGGTCAGCTTCGCCCTGGATATGATCCGGCCCTTCGATTTCCTCAGCAGCCAGTTGGCCCTGTTCGCCCGGCCTTTTACGACCGGCTGTAGTTTTGAGCGTTACGCTGTAGCTCTAACGGAGGAGGCCGGCTGGAAAGAATTACGCCGTCTTTTAGCCCATCAGCAAAGTTGACAAAGCCGATCTTTTGGGTTACACTCAAAGGCACGTTGCCCGCCAGGGCTGTAAAGCGTTGTGTGTAATTACACACATATTGTGTAGTATGTACACTATGC
The DNA here is from genome assembly GCA_034437035.1 of Chloroflexaceae bacterium. Taxonomy (GTDB): domain Bacteria; phylum Chloroflexota; class Chloroflexia; order Chloroflexales; family Chloroflexaceae; genus CAKZQX01. Next base: position 19,387 of record DAOTUI010000091.1, on the reverse strand, counting down.
CCCGCCCCACATCTACTGTGTTAACGCTAATGAGCGACGCAGAGCATGAGGAGTGTCTATGCCTCTCCTGAATTTCCCCCCGCAAACCATTCTTATCTTGATCGTTGCGTTGGGTGTGTTGATCCTGACGCTCTGGTATCATGCGCGTATCCGCGCCGGATGGACGCCCTTTCGCCGGCCGTTGCCGGCACTCGATCTACTCTGGGCCGCTCTCGGTCGCGGCGCCGAAACCGGGCGCGCAATCCATGTGTCGCCGGGGGCCGGGACGATCGGTAATCGCGCAACCACTGCCGAAACGGTGGTTGGTTTGCTGGCTGTTGAGCGGGTGGCGAGTGAAGCGGCCTTCAACGGCGCGCATATCCTGGCAAGCAGTGGCGACGCGGTGTCGCATCTGGCACTGCGCGGGGCGATTCGCCAGTCCTACCAGCAGGCGGGGCAGGGGCAGGATTATCATCCGGGTAATGTGCAACTGCTGGCCCACGATGATTCGATGGCCTATGCGGCCGGGGTCGCGGCGATCTATGCCCGGCAGCAGTTAGAGGCTAGCCAACTATTGGGGAGCTTCGGGCAGGAGTTTCTGCTGCTGGGCGAGGAAGGCGCAATGCGCGAGGTGCCCCAGGTGATGGGCAGTACCTCTTCCGCTGCACTGCCGGTAATGTTTTTGAGCAGTCGGTCAGTCTTAATTGGCGAGGAAGTGTTTGCGGCAGAAGCCTACCTGGCAACAATCCCCGCGCCCCAGTCGCGGCTATTGACCCAGGACTTCTTGCGTACGCTGATTATCCTGTTGATTATTGGCGGACTGCTCTACAGTCTGCTCCAGCCGACGCTCGGCCTGCCGCCGCTGCCGGGGCTGTTATAGCGTGAGAGGGTAGTTCATGACCTTTTTTCGCGATCCAAAACGCCTCCTGGCAACCCTGATTGCCGGTGTCGCCGGGGCCATTGTTTTGTTGGACTTCGCCCGGGCTGCGCCGGGTGTTGGTGGCCTGGCAAGCTATCTGGTGGAGTGGGCGGCGGTCCTGACGGCGCTGGCCCTCCTGGTCGGGTTGATTAATGTGGCCTTTTCGCATGCCGCACGCGTGTTCCGGCGCGATGCCGACTGGATCTACAGTCTGGTGTTGCTGCTGGCAATGTTTACGGTGATTATCGTCGGTCTGGCTGGTCCGCCCGGTGTTAATCTGGCTGAGGAGCCGCTCCGGCGGCTCTTTGAGGCGGTCTATGTGCCGCTTGCCGGCAGTCTGCTGGCGCTCCTGGCCTTCTTTAGCCTGAGTGCGATCCTGCGTACGGTGCGGGAGCGGAATGTTCCGGCGCTGGTGATTGTCGTGGTGGCGCTGGTGGTGCTTATTCTGGGGTTGCCGCCGGTTGCCGCATTGCCCCTGGTTGGCGCGGCGCTTGGCTGGTTTAATGAGTATGTCACGCTGGCGGGGGCGCGCGGATTGCTACTGGGGGCCGCCATCGGAACGCTGGTGGCAAGTGTGCGGGTGTTGCTCGGCTTTGATCAGCCTTACCTTGACCGATAAGATCGACAGATCGATAATGTTGCTGGGAATACATGTTTGGTCGCTATACCAGGTGAGGATGGAAGCAGTTGCAGGGTTGATTGCGCCTGCTTGCATGCTCGTATAACGGAAGCATATGGATCGGATATCTCGCGGATCGCAATTTGGTGACTCAGATGATGCAACCTGGCTGCCACCCTGGCTGCGGGGCGTACCTCTACCTCCCCGTCCGCCTTCGCGGGCCGCTCCGCCCGATGAGCGGGCCGCCCCACCCGATGAGCCGGAGGAAGGGGTGCCGGACTGGTTGCAAGGGGCTGCGGCTGCGGTGGACTCTGACCATCTCCGTGGTGAAGAATCAACCGCGACCAGTTCTGCGGATGCGGCTATTCCGGATTGGCTGCGCGACCTGCAGAGTGATATCGGGGCAACGGAAGAGGATGAGCCGCTGCCGGTTGATGATCAGCCGGACTGGCTCACTAGCCTGACAGCCGAGGAGTCGGCTGATCTACCGGCGGCGGGGGCTGACCCGTCCGGTATGTCCCAGTCCGATGACTCGGAACTGCCGGACTGGCTCCGCGCAACCGCACAGCCGGAGGAGCCGGCACCGGCGGAGGCTGCCGATACCTTCCCCACTGAAGAGGTGTCCCCCGATCAAGCCGGGGATCAGACCGCGTCACGGGTGCAGATGCCCGTCGGCGCAACCGACTGGCTGCGTAGTCTGGGTCGGGAAGATGATGCGGAGTCTGCGCCTGCGCCATCCGAGCAGTCGGAGATGGGTGGCCCAACCTCGGTCCCCGCCGATCAGTCGGAGCGCCCGGAGGGTGATACCGGGGTGCCCGACTGGCTGCGGGATATCTCACCGGATGAAGTGGCCCGTGATAGCGCTGGACCGCCGGCGTCCGCACCACCCGCCCCCGCAGAAATGGAGTCGTCTGACTGGATGGTGGCTGGAGCGGCTTCGGCTGCGGACGCAACCCACCAGTACCAGGAGGAATTATCCGAAGAGCCGGGCATCCCCGACTGGCTGCGCGATATTTCGCCGGACGAGATGGCCCGCGATATTGCGGCGACGGAAGGTGGATCTCCCACCACGCCACCGGCGGCCGAAGCGTCGCCGGACTGGTTTGCGGAGGCAACACCGGCGGATACGCCGTCTGCGCCCCCTGGCGGCGCGGAGACCGGTATCCCCGACTGGCTGCGGGATATCTCGCCGGATGAAGTCTCCCGCGATATTGCCGAGACCGGTTCGGATATGCCGGCAGCACCGCCGTCGTCGGCTGAGTCGCCGGACTGGTTGCAGTCGCCGGAGCAACCCCCCGGTGTTACAGAAACCGGTATCCCCGACTGGCTCCAGGGTGAACCGGGAGCATCGCCGGAACCTTCCGCGCCCACCGAATTACCGGGTGAGCCGGAAATGCCCTCCTGGCTGAGTGGTGCAACTCCCGAAGATGTGTCAACCGGAGCGGGGGATACGGCCAACTGGTTTGAGCAACCCGCCGAGTCGGGTGGTGAGCCGGAGATGCCTTCCTGGCTGAGTGGCGCTCCCGCGGAGGAGTCGCCGACCGAAGCCGGCAGTGCGCCGGACTGGTTCAATCAGTCCGAGGCTTCCGCAACTCCGGCCGCGCCGGAAGATGCCGCGATACCCAGTTGGCTGCGCGGCGTTGATGAACCACCTCCTATGTCGGAGAGTGATGAGCCCACCCCCTCTGCCGCTGGTGGAGCAATGGCGGACGCTGGGGCGATGCCTGACTGGTTGCAATCCATAGACGAACCGCCGTCCGCGCCGGAGGCCGATGTACCCGCGCAAGAAGACGCGGCAACCGAGGCAGAGCTACCGGACTGGCTGGCGGATAATGTGAGTACAACCGGTGCGGCAGAGCCCCAGGAAGATCTGCCCAGTTGGCTGCGGGCTGATGTTAGCGCGGAGCCGGACGCGGAACCGCCCCGCATGCCCGATGTGGTCGAGAAAGAGGAGTTGCCCGACTGGCTATCCGCCGATGCACCGGCCACGCCGGCAACCGAGGCACCACCGCCAATGCCGGAAGCTGATGAGCCGGACTGGCTGCGGACTGCCGGCTCAGCGACCGCGCCGGCAGCCCCGGATGCGGATGTTCCCGACTGGTTGCGTGATGACGCGGCAACGGCTGAACCGGCTGGACCGGCTGAACCGGCGGATACTGGAGCCGAAGATATTCCCGCCTGGCTGACTGGTGGGGAGAGCGCACCCCCGTCCGCCGGCAGCGACACAACCGATAGCAGCGATCTGCCGTCCTGGATGGCCGGCGAGTCCGACGATCCGCGGGCGGACCAAACGGGCGGGCTTCCCTCCTGGTTGCAGGGTGCCGATACCGAGTTAGAAGAGCCGGCACTCCCGCCGCGCTCGTCCGCGCCCCCACCCCCACCGGCACCGTCCGGCGCAGAGACGGTTGATGATGCACTGCCGTCCTGGCTGCAGGATGAACAGCCGGAGGAGGATGTTCCGCACTGGTTGCGGGAGGAGCCGGTAGCGCAGGCTCCTGCTCCCGCTGCGGTGCAGCCACGCGGTACCGCTGATGAGAGTAGCAGTTTTCTGGGTGGGGCGGATCTGCCGGAGTGGTTGCGGCCCACCGAACCGGAGCCCCGCGTCAGTACCAAAGAGTCGCAGCAGGTAGACTGGCTGTCGAACCTGGGTGTAGGCGAAGAAGAGACCGAGGGGCCGGCCGTGGCAACTACCACTTCACCGACCATGCTGCCCCGTCCAACCTTCAGGCGCAGTCCAGCCCAGATGGAAGCGGCCGCACTGCTGCAACGCCTGGTGGCCCGACCATTCCCGGAGACGACGCTCACACCGGCACCCGCCGAACCGGCGCGCTGGCGGCGGGTTGGTCTGGAGCGCGTCCTCTACCTGTTGCTGGCACTGGCGCTGTTGGTTGGTCTGTTTGTTCCGGCAGTAACGGGTTTTCTAGGGAGTACCAATCCGGCGGCACCGGCTGCGGGCGAGTTGTCCAGCATTGTCGCCGGGCTTTCTGCGGATGATGTTGTACTGGTGGCCTACGAGTGGGATGCCCAGCGCAGCAGCGAACTGCGCCCGCTTGAGACCGCCGTCACACAGCATCTGATAGAGCAGAATGTGCGCTTTGTGGTGCTCAGCACCGATCCGCAGGGTACGCTACTCTCCTTCAACTTTCGCGATCCCCTGCGCGCCGCCGGCTACAATACCGACGAACAGCGCACGGCAGACCTGGGTGGACGGGACTATGTGCTGATGGGCTACCAGCCGGGAGGCGAGTTTGCTCTGCGCCGCCTGGTTCAGCAGAATTTTACCGAGTCATTCAGGACATTCTCCGGTGCGGATGCAACCGCGAGTGGTGTCGTCGTTAATCTTACCACACGCGAGGTTCGTCTGGAAACGGTTGCCGACTTTGATCTGATCCTGATTATGGCCGATCAGCCGCAGGATGTGCAGGGCTGGATCGAGCAGGTACACACCAGTACCCCCGACGTGCCGATGGCCTTCCTGCTGCCGTTTGAGACCGCGCCGGTGGTGCAGCCCTACCTGCGCTACCCGAATGTCTACCAACTGGTCGGGCGGCAGGGCGCGCTGGACTATGCGGCGGCCAGTGGCGGCGGTGTGGATGATGTGGCTGCCATTCGCTCCAGTGGGTTGCAGCACTTTGCTGCGCTGGTCTTTGTGGTCCTGATTATCGTCGGGGGTATTGCCGGCCTGCTGCTCCAGCCGAAGCCGAAGCTGCACCCGGAGAGCGAGGAGTAATGGCGACGGCGCTTGTAGTCAAAATTGTTGGCGTTGTGCTGACCCTGTTTGTGTTCAGCCGGATCGTCTGGGCGGAAAATAATCCGCTGTTCCGGTTGGCGCAGTACCTGTTTATCGGGGTGTCGCTGGGCTATGCCTTTGTGGTGCTCTATCATCAGGTGCTCTGGCCGGCGTTCGTTCAAGTCTTACTAGATGCGGAGAACCCGCAGAGTCTTGACCTCTATCTCACGCTTGTGCCGTTTATCCTGGGTCTGCTGCTGCTGCCCCGGATTACCGGGCGTCAGGGCTTCTCCTGGCTGGCAAATATTCCCCTGGCGCTGCTCTTTGGTGTCGGTGCGGCCCTGGCGCTGGGTGGTGTACTGGTGGGGACGCTCTACCCGCAGTGGATTGATACGGTGCAACCGGCTGGGAACACCCTACCGCAGCTTATCGGTGCGGCGGTGCTGGCGGTGGGCGTGATCCTGACGTTGAGCTACTTCTACTTTACGGTGCGGCGCGATACGGGCCTGGGGCGGCTGGTAGCAGGCAGTGCCCATGTCGGCTACTGGCTCCTGATGGTAGCACTAGGCTTCTTTCTGGCCGGGGCGTTGCGCACCTACCTGGCGGCGCTGAGTGAGCGCCTCGAGTTTCTGGTGACCTGGACCTTTTGAACTGGTAGACGCTAGATAAATTGATAATGTTGTCAGTCAGTGGATCGCTGACTACTCAACTCTGACGGCTGAAATACCTATGCCTGATACACCACCACCACCTGATTCGATACTTATCGCCGAAATTGGCAGTCTCATCACGCGTGTCACACTGGTTGATACGGTTGATGGGGAGCACCGTATGATTGGTCGGGCCGAGGTGCCGAGCAGCTTAGAGCCGCCGCACCAGAATGCCCTGTTCGGCATCCTGGAAGCCGCCGCGCAGATCAGCGAGACTATCGGGCGGCAACTGCTGCGCGAAGGTCAACTGCTGATGCCGCAAAATAAAGAGCGTGACGGTGTTGACCGGCTGATCTGTATCACCAGTGCTACCGGCACGCTGGCGCTGGTCGTGACGGCTATTGCCGGCGATGTCTCGGCCCGGAGTGCGCTGCATGTCTGTCGTAGTACCTACACCAGCATTCTCCAGGTGATTACGCTTGATGATGCCATGATGCGCTCCAGTGGCGGTGGCGCTTCCTGGATTGTGCGGCAGATCCAGGCGATGCTCTCCCTGGAACCGGATGCCGTCTTTATCGCGGGAGGGCTTGAGGGTGGCGCAACCGATGCGCTGCACCGTCTGGCCCATATCGTGGGGTTGACCGCGCTGCGTACCTCGGTTGATACCGGCGGTCAGCAAAGCCAGAACCTGATGGCGCGTCCGGTGATCTATGCCGGCAACAGTGACGCCCGGGATCAGGTCGTCGAGGCGCTCTCCGGCCGGGCCGAGACGCTGGTGGTGGATAATGTGCGTCCGTCGCTGACACAGGAGCGACTGGAGCCCGCCCGCGAGGCGCTGAGTCGCCTCTACGACGAGCGCATCCTAACCCGTCTACCCGGTCTCCCGGCGTTGCGCCGCCTGTGCCATGTGCCGGTGACAACTGTCTGTAGTATGTCCGGGCTGATGACGCGCTTTATCGCCGAGCGGAATAGCCGCAAGGTGTTAACGCTGGATGTTGGCGCGGCCGGCAGCAGCGCTTTCCACGCCGGCCCCGGCAGTTATACCCTGTCGATCCTGGGGGCGTGTGGCACCGCTTACGGCATTACCACGTTGCTTAAAGAGCGCGGTGTTGCCAATATTGCCCGCTGGCTGCCCTTCCCGATCAGCGAGGCCGACCTGACGCACTGGCTGCTGAATAAGCTGTTGCGTCCGCAGATGCTGCCCGCCGGCCGCGAAGATGTGTTTATCGAACAGGCCGTAACCCGCGAGGTGCTGGCACTGCTGCTGGAAACCCTCACCGATGAAGATCCTGACCTGGATTATGATCTGGTAATTGCGGGTGGTGGGGTGCTGGCGCATGTACCGCATCCCGGTATGGCGGCGTTGATGTTGCTGGATGTCCTCCAGTCGACAACTGGGGAGAGTCTGCTGGCGCTCGATCTGCATCTCGATATCCTGGGGCTCTTGCCGGCCTGTGGGATGCTGGCAAAACTCAATCCCGATGCAGCAGTTACGCTCTTTGAACGCGATCTGCTGCGCAATGTGCCGCTGGCAACCTGTGTGGTGCCACTGGGGGAAGGCAAACCGGGTGAGGTGGCGGTTGAAGCCGAGTTGACTTCCCGGCGCGGCAAGTCACGGCGGGTAACGGTGCGGCATGGACAGATTGCCCGTCTGCGGCTGGATCAGAGTAGCACCGGGCAGTTGACCCTGCGTCCGGCGGCCAATATGCGGATCGGGCAGAATGAGCCGGGAGCAGAAGTTCAGACCGATATTGCCGCCATCAAGGGTAGTGCGTTGGGTGTGGTCATCGATGCGCGCGGGCGACCGCTACGTCTGCCGGAGGATACCACACAGCGTTGCGCGCAGATCTGGGAGTGGCTGGTGGCGCTGGGCGCGGCGCAGGCTCCCAGTCCTTATGTTGATGTTGCCATCTCTGCCCCGGTGGTGGAAGAACTGGTTGGCGCGGCGCGGCCGGCGTCGCTGCGGTCGGTCAATGGTCGGACGGGTGTGGTGCCTGAACCGGTTGAACCGGCGCAACCCGAGCATGCTATGCCGCCGCTGCCGGAGCGACCTGGCGCGGACATGCCCCCGGCTGATCAGCCCGTCGCCCCAATGATGGAACAACCACCCGCTGCCGCAGAGACGCCTGAAACCACCCGCTTGAAGCCAGGCAAACGGATCTCGCTGAGTGAGCTAACGGCGCAGGAGGAGCAACCACCTCCGCCCCAGCCGGTGGATCTGCCTGAACCGGCGGCCGAGACGACCACGGGCGAGGAAAAGATCAAACCGGGCAAACGGATCTCGCTGAGTGAACTGGCGGCGCAGGAGGAGCAACCACCCCCGCCCCGGCCGGTGGATCCGCCTGAACCGGTGGCAGAGACGACCACAGGCGAGGAAAAGGTCCGGCCGGGCAAGCGGATCTCGTTGAGTGATCTGGCCGCGCAGGAGGAGCCGCGCCGGCCGCAGGCACCGCCCGAGCGTGAACCGGAACCGGAGCCGGATGAGATCCAGAGTGATCTGGCGAAGCTGCGCCAGAGTGTTGAGGAGCCTAAACGCGGCTGGTTCCGGCGAAAGAAATAAGCGGCGCATGTGCCGCGGTTTGAAATTCTGCTACACAGCGATGCCCCGACGCACTCCGCGCCGGGGCGTTGGCATGACCGCGTGAAAGAGAGGAATTAAATCAAATGACAGGAGTTATGCGGTAGACGATCAAACTGAGCGTTTCACCCGATGAAACACAAACCGCCTGCGGCAGCCTGGTACTTTTTTTATCTTTTCCACAAAAATGTTGCACAAAGTGCAACATTTTTGTGGAAAAGAATGGGATCTTCCGCCCTGCCGGAGGCGAAATACGCTCTCGGGTCAGTGAGCGCGTAACGCGTGTCAAATGACAAATGGCGATAGAACTCACGCCTTCACCGCGTAGCGCTCCGTGATCAGCGCCTGCACCCGGTCGCGGCTGTCTGCCGGGGTGACATCCGCCTCCTGCTCGATCTGCGCTGCGGCGTCGGCCAGTTCGGTATCCGCAACGACATAGCGAAACCAGTTGCTATAGTCGCCCCGGTGCAGATGGTAGATCCAGGTCGTATCATCAACTGCCGCACTCTGCCGGATAAAATCGGTTAGATGATGGACCGCGTAGTGGGCCTGATCGTTGGGTCCGGTGAAGTAAAAGCCGGCCTCCGGTCCTACCGTGCCGATATCTTTCCGGAGGGGCGGCGGCGGGGGGCTGACCTCAACTTCTACCATGCTATCCACCGCGCCGTTGGTGCCAGTCGTTGTGGCTGTAACCGGCATTTCCGGGTAGGAATCGCTGGTTGGTTCCGCCGGCGAACCATTGCCATTGGTTACGGGCCGGTTGTCCAGGGGGGGCGCTTGCCGGGCATACAGGCCGTTCTCCGGCAGCAGCGTTGTCTGCCAGTCATAGCCGTTAACCCGGCTTATGCTGAAGGCGTTCTCCAGGAGCGTCTGCAGCAGGTGCGTATTCGTTTTCAACAGCGCCGTTGTGGTATAAACCCCCATCCCAACCATATGCAGCCCGGTGATGTTGGTCATCTGGAAAAGATCATACCAGACCTGCATGGCTTCGGTCGTCTGCTGCGCCAGGGTATACCATGCATCCGGCTGCTGCGCGATCGGCTTATGCTCGGGCATACGGTTAGCTCCTTTCGCTAATCTTTGCACAATATGGGTCTGAGTAAGAGTGTACCACACCTCGGCCCGGTTGTGGTTATGACACCATGACAACATCCAGCCGGAAGGAGACTGTGCTCATGATTTGACCCATGTAGACCCTGTTTCAGACAACCTCTGCCATCACAACAACACGCAGGGCGGCAACCTGGAACAGGCTGCTGCCCTGCGTGTGAAGCAGTATAACCGACAGTGGAGAGCGGTTATCCTTCGTTCTCGGTAATGGTGATGTCAACAATCTCTTCGCCGGGTTCCGTCGCCATAGCCGGGTCGCGCAGCGGAATGTCGTTCACAATCTCCTGGCCCTCAAGCACCTCGCCAAAGATGGTGTACTGCCCGTTCAGCCAGGGTGCCGGCGCGGTGGTAATAAAGAACTGCGATCCGGCGCTGTTGGGGTCGGCAGAGCGGGCCATCGCCACCTTGCCGGGTTGGTCAAACCGCAGTTCATTGGAAAACTCGGCGGGAATGCTATAGCCGGGGCCGCCCGTGCCGGTGCCGGCCGGATCGCCACCCTGGACCATAAAGTCTGCAATAACCCGGTGCCAGGTCAAACCGTCGTAGAAGTCGTTCCGGGCCAGGAAGACAAAGTTATTGACGGTCTGCGGTGCAACTTCCGGGAACAGCCTGATTCGAATATCCCCGCGCGGTGTGGTAATCGTTGCGGTATACTCATGCTCCGGATTAATGGTCATCGGGGGCGGTGCATCATAGGTTCGCACGATAGCTTGCTCCTCTGCTTCTCCCTCGGCAGGAATAACTTCTTCTGCCTCGGCAACTTCTCCATGGGCCGGTTCTTCGGCGGCTGTGTCACCCGGCTGCAGTGCTTCCGCCCGGTTGATCAATAGCCAGGCGAGGGCGATAAAAACAGCCAGCACAACCAGCATTGAGGCGATACCGCCAGGTGAGAGCGATGGTTTCATGTCCTGCGCTTCTTTGGCCTGACTCACGCTAATCCCTCTTTCATCTACACAACCTTCATCTCCAGCAGGGTATTATAGCATGAAGCGGCGTACATGGAAGAGCGATTTAGCCGACAAGACGGCTGAACGGCACTATCTGCAGTAAGAGCGTATGTCTCGGTACCTTTCAAATACACAAGTTACGCGGTAGGAGTTTGGAGCACGAAAGCCACGAATGAGCGAAAAACGTGAAACGGTCGGTGTGGACATGCGTTCCGCGATTCTGCATCTGGTCAGCGATATCACCCCTGACGAGCGGAAGAACCTGCATCTGTTTCTCCAAAAGTTCGCACAAAGTGCGAACTTTTGGAGAAACAGATAAAAAGAATACCATTTATTCTTTTTCACAAAAAAATTCACATTGTGAATTTTTTTGTGAAGAAGATCGAGTTTCTTCCGCCCTGCCGAAGGCTGAAATACCTTCCGGTTCAGGAACCGCGTAAGTCCTGTCAAATACGGCCGGATTAGCTCGCGCAAAGCCGCGAAGGATATGCGGTTCTTTGCGGCTTTGCGCGAGTGTGTTTGCAAGGTACTGCCCCGCAACCCGTAACCTCACTTACCAATCGCGCGCTCCTGTTGCGGGTGCTGGGGCTTCTTCATTCCGGTAAACAACTCGACCCGCCGGTACTTCTCGTTCATCTCCTCCAGCGCGTTCAGTACGATCTGCTCGATATCTTCAGGCGCAAGGTTGACGCCCTGATCCTGGATGGCTTTGATCCAACTGGCAATCGCGTGGGCCTGCACCTGCGCCTGTGCTTTGCCCATCATCTCGATCTTCTGGGCTTCGATCCGCGCGGCGCGTTCGGCGTCTTCGATCTCGCGCTTGATGGCATACTCGCGCTTGCTACGCTTAATCTGCTCCGGATCAAGCGTCACGGAGGGGATTTCCAGGAAGTGAACGGTGATGCCCCAGTGCTGCACCGACTCGCGCAGGCGGGTTTCTACCTCGTCGGCCAGTTTATTGCGCTCGTTACTGCCATCGACGGCCCGGTTGATATGTTCATAAACTGCCGACCGTAGCAGGCCGTCAATAACCTCACGGATCTGCCGATCCAGCAGGCGCTCCCAGAAAGCCGTGCGCAGCATGGCGCGCTCCGGACTCTGCTCCGTTTCGGTCGCCATCTGCTCAATTAGCCGGGCCCGGTTCGGCAGGTTAGCCAGCAGCTTGAGCGGCAGGCGGATCTGATAGCCTACATCCAGCGCAATCCCGTTGATATTTTGCAACGACCGCGTGTTGAGATGCTCAACGGTAAAATTACTCGACAACTCGTAGGTGGGCATGGTGGCGATATGCCGCTCAAAGGAGGGCAGCGGCGGAATAATGCGCGCCGGTCCTTCGCGCAGCCGGATACCGTTAGGGTGCCGGATGACCATAACGGTCCCGCTGGGGATGTCGATGGTATTGTTCCAGGCCCATGTCAGGGCGGCATAGAGCAGCAATACCCAGATTAGCGGTACGACCAGTGCTCCGGTTGCGCCCCAACTGGCCTGACCAATCAGTCCGGCTGCCGCAATTGAGAGCAGCAGGGAGAGGCTCCCCAGCAGCAAAACCTCGCGCTGTTTGCCCAGGAAAGCCAGACCCGCGCCAACTGCCAGAATAATAACGCCAATTGCCAGCAGCAGGGCGGTTGGCTGAGCGATATACATGATTGCCAGGGAACCAAATAGGAGTACAAGTGATGCAACGGCGATAGTACGCATACGAACCTCCTTCGTTTAACTCGGCATGCGTTGTTGTTTCATGCAAAAACCGATCCACCCCTGCGATGCAGGTTAGCAAACGGGGCCTGATGTGGTGGTCAACCGAACCGGCCAGGAGTTACGCGGTGGGCGTGCAGCCCGGCTACTGCTCGAAGCAACGCTGGTTGATACTGGTCTCTGTCGGTCTGGTCGGACGGATCGATACGGGTGTTGGCAGAAAGGCATACAGGCAGAGGGGAAGTGAAGGTGGAATGATGCCTGCTGATGCTACACGGTAGTTGATCTCAGTTTGTATACATTTGACAGCGTACTACCATTGGTCGTTACCGTCAATAGGAGAAAAGTACCTGCTTATCTACTATGACTTATCGTAAAGGTGTCGATTTACATATAGAAAGAGCAAAACAGAACGATACAGAATGACGATGTTACAGGAGTTACGCGGTTGCTCACCCAAAAGGAATTTTCGCCTCCGGCAGGGCGGAAGACTCTGATCTTTTGCACAAAAAAATTCACAAGGTGAATTTTTTTGTGCAAAAGATAAAACAGTACCACGCTGCCGCAGGCGAATTGGGCTTGCCACGGGTGAAACATCCGGTTTGCACGCTCACCGCGTAACTCCTGGGTATTATGCCAGCCGCGCGGCCAGTGCCGGATTTATGCGGGCAATATCACTACGCAGCCGCAGCAGCGCCAGATCGCCGGCCTTGGCTTCCAGCATCAGGTCGAAGGGTGGCAGTCCGCGTGCCGCGTCGAGCAGGTGCAGCAGATCAGTGGCGGCGATAAAATCGGCGTGCTGACCGGGACGGGGTGGCAGCACGCGCCCACTCTGTCCCCCTGCCGGCGGCAGCAGATGCGCCTCGCTCCGTGCGGTGCTGAGATGCACTTCCGGACGTAATCCGGGCGGCCAGGTTGCCAGTGCCAGCCCCAGCGCCAGCCCCGGCGGCAGCCGCTCCGGGTTGTGGATCTGCCAGTGGAGGTAGTCAAAAACGACCGGGATACCGCACTGCTGATGCAGCCTGAGCAGGCACCCCAGACTAAAGCCGCCCGTGTCATGCTCGACCACCAGGCGCGCCCGTGCCCGGAGCGACAGCGCCTGGTAGCGCCGGGCAAAGCGTTGCAGTGTGGCGTGGGTATGCGCCGGGCCACCAACATGCGTCACCAGCACACCCGCGGCCGGCATGCCCGGCGGCTGCCCGGCGTCGAGCCGCTCCAGCAAGGCGGCCTGAGCTTCGATGGTTGCCAGACTGCGCGCCGCCTGGGCATCATCGGTGCTTCCCAGGGCGATATGGTGATCCAGATGGAGCGTAAGTCGGACACCTTGCGCCGTAATCTGGGCGGCCAATGCATCCAACTCAACTGCACACGCGGTCAGTTGTTCAAACGCATTCATGTCTGGTGCATCCGGTAGCAGCGTGGACGCAACGCGGTAGAACCGGATGCCCACGCGCTGCAGGTAGACCAGTACATCGCGCAGATAGATCAGATTGATACTCAGATCGGGAGCCGGGTGCCGCCGCCGCTCATAGGCGCGTAGCGCCGGCTGCCCGACCACCCGCACCGAGAAGCCCAGACGGATCATAGCATGCTGCCTTACACGATAACGTAACAGCAGTATAACCCGAAATCGTGTAAATTGCAACACGACTCAAGCGGATTTCCAACCTTTTGCAGAAATGTTGCGCCTTGCGCAACATTTCTGCAAAAGGTTAATCAAGTACCACGCTGCCGCAGGCGCTTCTGCCGTTCACCGGATGAAACGCCCGGTTTGATGAACCACCGCGTAACTCGTGTAACTGTAGCACGAGTTACGCGGTCACGGACCCGGAAGAGCTTTGGGTCGCCGGTAGGGTGGAAGATTCTCGATCTTTTGCACAAAAAATTCACAAGGTGAATTTTTTGTGCAAAAGATAAATCAAGTACCACGCTGCCGCAGGCGAATCGTGCCGTTCATTCAGACAACTGCCTGATTTGACCGCGTACCGCATAACGCGAGTAACTGTTACACGTTACGCAGTCCCTGACGCGGAAGGTATTTCAGCCTCCGGCAGGGGGCAGAATCCCGATCTTTTTTCAAAAAATGCACAACGTGCATTTTTTGAAAAAAGAATACAAGGAGTACCATGCTGCCGCAGGCGCTTCTGCCGTTCATTGGGTGAAACGCCCGGTTTGGAACCGACCGCGTAAGTCGGGTAACTGTGAAAAGTTATAATAATGAAGCTATGGAGAAGTTCTGTGATAAGCAGGAGCGGTGCGGTGTCACCCGGCGCGCGTCACACAACCGTCTGCTCGTGGAGCAGCGAGAAGGTCAGGCGGCGGTGATTACGGGTGTAGTAGCGCACCTGACGCGGCAGGTTGGCATCAAGCGGAGTTTCGCGGACGGCCTGATCAATTGCGCTGGTGGCGTAGTCCAGACAGGCGTCGATCTGGACGGCGGGCGCACCATCGGCCCGCAGGCGGCGCAATTCGGCCTCCCAGGGCACGCTGCATGCTTCCTGCGCCACGATCCCGATCACATCGGGCAGTATCTTGTTGTGGCGTAACCAGTTGAGCCCCATACAGAACGATACACTCTGGCAAGGGGCGCGTTCGATGATCAGCGCCAGCAGTTCGGCCTCGCGCGCCACGGCCATCACCAGCAGGGCAGTATCGTCCGGGTTGAGTTCAGTCACTGCCCGCAGGGGCAGGTTCAACAACTGGCTGAGGCTGACGGCCAGTGGGTAGGCCAGTTTATCGACGGCCACGACTGCGGTAAACTGCCAGCGACATCCCTGATGCAACGCCAGCAATCGCTGGACGGTCGTCCCGATATCGGGGTAGGTGAAGTGGTAGTCCTGGGCGGCGGTAATGCTGAGCCCATCGTCCTGGGCAGATCCCAGGTAGACCACGCCATCCTGAGCATAGACCTGGTCTTTGGTACTGTTTAGATTACGAAACTCGCGGTAGCGCTCAACCGTGTTGATATTTTCGAGGAGAATAGCCTGAGCCTCGGGGATGTGGGCCAGCATCAGTGCCCGTCCAAAGGCGCTGAGCGCTTCGTCATACTGGCGCAGTTCCAGGTGGCACTTCCCGATCAGATTGTGTACTTCCCAGTCTTCCGGATAACTTCGCAACGGACGCTGCAGATGTTCCAGGGCGGTGCCAAACTCGCCCCGCGAGAAGTGAATCAACCCCAGTTCATAGTGTGTGGCCGAGTCTTCCGGAGCAAACCGGAGGCAGCGCTGAAATGTTTCCAGGGCTTCTTCATACCGTTCCAGCTCGATCAGCACATAGCCCAGGTTAAAGAAGGAGAGAAAGTCCCCATCGAGGTTGGTGACAATGCGAAACTCATCGGCGGCCTTCGCCAGCAACCCATGGCGCTGATAGTAGAAGCCCAGCGCATCGTGGGCCTCGCGCAGGTGTGGATAGTGGGCCACGGCCTGCCGATAGGCTTCAACGGCCTCCATGACGCGGTTGGCGCGTTCAAGGGTTAATCCTCGATGGAAGTGGCGCAGACCCTCTTCCCGCTTAAAGTCTTCCAGCATTGCTGGCCTCTCCAGTTACGCATACGAACCGGGTATTGGATACTATTATAGCATACCAATCTACCGTTTGGTGAGATATGCGGCCCGATAGACTGTTAAAATCGGTAAACTATCGGGTTCGTGCGACGCGGTTACTCGATAGCGGACTGTGGTAGCTCCAGGACCGCACGCTGCAGCGCCAGCAGTTCGGTAATGCCCTGTCCGGCGCGGTCCAGCAGCAGATCCAGTTGCGCCCGGCTGATAGGGGTACCCTCCGCCGTGCTCTGGACTTCCACTAGTTCGCCCGCGCCGGTCTGAACAACATTGCAGTCGACATCTGCCTGACTGTCCTCGCTATAGTCCAGGTCAAGCAGAACCTCGCCGCCCACCACCCCGACGCTGACGGCCGCAATAGCCTGGTGCAGCGGGTTGATCTCCAGTCGTCCGGCGGTATGCATACGCCGCAGGGCTAGAGCCAGAGCGACATACCCGCCCGTAATCGCGGCAGTCCGTGTTCCGCCATCGGCCTGCAGCACATCGCAGTCAACAATGATCATCTGCTCGCCCAGCATCGTCAGGTCAACCGCAGCACGGAGGGCGCGCCCGATCAGCCGCTGGATCTCCTGTGTGCGTCCGCCGGCACCATTGCGCTCGCGGCGGGTACGGGTAAGGGTTGAGCGGGGCAGCAGCGCATACTCACCCGTGATCCAGCCGCGCCTCTGCCCGCGCAGCCAACCGGGAATTGTGGGCTCAATACTGGCGGTACAGAGCACCCGCGTGGCCCCCATTTCGATCAGGGCGGAACCCTCAGCGTAGGGTGCCGCCTCGGGCGTGATTCGCACCGGGCGCAACTGCTCCGGCCGTCGCCCATCGTGACGTGGCATCATTCGCTCCTCTAAATATATAGTTTTCGTGACTCTATCGATACGAGTTGCGTGGTTCTCCACGAGCGGGTGCTTTTCGCCTCCGGCAGAGTGGAAGAAACTATCTGTCTTTTTTCACAAAAATTTGCATTTTGTGCAAATTTTTGTGAAAAAAGACAAAAAGAGTACCATGCTGCCGCGAGCGAAGCCGGCGTTTGGGTTTATCACCAGGCCGGAATAGGTCGCACCACGTAACACCTGTGAATGACACGACTTACGCGGTTGCTCACCCGAAAGGAAATTTCGCCTCCGGCAGGGCGGAAGATTCCATTCTTTTTCACAAAAATTTGCATTTTGTGCAAATTTTTGTGAAAAAGATCAAAAAGTACCATGCTGCCGCAGGCGATTCTGCCGTTCACCGGGTGAAACGCCCGGTTTGATGAACCACCGCGTAACTCGTGTGAATGAAATGCATCATAACATAGCCATCCCTCACACGCCAACCTGTAACCTGTAACCTGTAACCCGTAACCCGTAACCCGTAATTCCTGGCCGTATGCAACGTTTCTGCACAGCATTGCGTATCATATAATACAGTTAATAGAGTGAAGCGCGTCGGGACATACACGGCAGACAAGAAAAATTGCATAACTGTACAAAAGGTACCAAGTTTTGTTACAATATGCAAAGGAGCGCTGCAGATGATGGCGGGGCGGGGCGTAACCATAACTCCGTCCGGTCTGAGGCAGGTACGCATACCTTTACCCGTAGCCGGTTTATGCATAAGGAGGAGTTGGTCATGATCGTTCAGGGTGTATCCATTGATGAGATGTTCAACCAGAGCATTAATGTTCTGACCCGACCCGGCGTGGCAACGTTTGAGCAGTACGAGAAGCGTGGCGGCATGCGCGAGGCGCTGGTCTATGTCGGGGTGGCGGCGGCACTGGCGGCGATTGTTGCCTTTGTGTTTAGTCTGATTGGCGGCAATTTCGGTTACGCATTGTTGCGGCTGCTTGGTGGCTTTGTTACGCCAATTGTCGGCTTCTTCGCGTTCTCCTATGTGCTCTACTGGGTGGGCAAGCAGCAGGGTGGTACCGGAACGCAGGATGAGGTGTTTTACACCATTTCGCTCTACGCGGCTCCGATTATAGCGGTGAATGGGGTTATGATTAATATCCCATTCTTTAATATTATCTTTATTCCCACGGTCGTCTTCATCCTGAGCCTGTATATGCTCTATCTGGCCTATCTGGCGGCTCAATCCAGCATGAACCTGATCGACAAGACAAAGGCGGTCATCTCGGTGGTAGCGGCGCTCGTTGCCTACTGGATCGTCACCGGGGTGGTGTTCTCGATATTTGGTTTAGCATAAGATCTGTCTGCCCGGCATGGTTTTGCAGAGTGTTGTTTGCTATGACCAATAGAGTCTATGCACAATAAGGTGGATATGGCGTCCCGATGGGCTAAAAAGACCGCCTTGTCTGACGGCATTTAGCGCATTCCGATGCGGTTTCGTTCTTATTGTGCATAAGCTCTAATTTGTTGTCTACTCTGCTGAACACAGGGGCAGCAGTTTACGGGGATCGCGTCACAGATGCGGTCCCTTTTGTGTATGTTGTGGTCTGACAACGTATGCGGAAAACTTTGTTACAATAGGCCAGAGCGCATTGACCGTTGCAGAACCGGTTTGTCGCGGCCTGTGCGCCGCCGGCGTGCTGTCCTGCTGCCGAATGTCGCTGTTCTGTACCAGGGAGATCAGTCTGAAGACGGAGTTACCCGGTAGTGTCGGGCATTTAGCTCTGCGCGGCTCGTCTCGCGCGTGCCCCGGCTGACGGTAGCAGTAGCGGATAAGGGTAAAGCTCGTGTTGCATAGCAGAGGAGGAAGCGGCCATGATGGTTCGGGACACGTCGCTCAGCGCCCAGTTTGACCGGGGCCTGGCGATATTGCGGAAGCCGGAAGCGGAGACTTTCAGGCGGTTTCAGAAAGAAGGCGGGATGCGCGAGGCGCTGATTTTTGTGAGCGCAGTGTCGGTTGTGGCAGCGCTGTTTGCCTTTGTGTTTGGCCTGATTGCAGGCCTGTCGCCCTTTATTGCGGCGGTACCCTATGCCTTCCTGAAGTTGCTGTTTGCCCTGGTGACACCCTTTGGCGCGTTTTTTATCTTTGCCTTTGTGCTGAATGCACTGGCCCGCCGGCAGGGGAGTTCATTTGCCCAGAATGAGATGATCTACACCACTGCGCTCTATGCGGTGCTGATTCTCGGCCTCAATGCCGCGATTGGCAGTATTGCCCGGATTGGCTGCCTCTATCAGCCCGTTGCGATTGGCCTGATTGCCTACCTGATCTACACAGCGTATGCATTCCTCCTGACCGATCCGGAGCTTAATCAAAACAAAGCATTGACGATTGCCGGTGGTGCTGGTCTGGCGCTGGTCATTTTCCTGATTGTGCTCGGCCTGGCTAGCGGTGCCGCCCTGCCCGCAACCAGTGCCACGGTTGCCGGCTGTTTCCCCCTGCCCAATGTGCTGGCGAGTAGTGGGAGCAGCACCTGTCTGGCGCTGCTTGCGCCCTGAGTGTGGGTTAAGACTTTTTACTTTTTTGTCTGATGCGAACAAAAATGTGGCTCTCTGAGCCACATTTTTGTTCGATAACACGCGTTACGCGGTCCCTCCTTGAGAAACTGGTTTCGCCTCCGGTAGGGCGGAACCGAGCATCCTTTTTCACGAACATTTGGCTCACAGAGCCAAATGTTCGTGAAAAAGATAAAAAAGTACCATGCTGCCGCAGGCGAAG
>DAOTUI010000090.1:0-72581 GCA_034437035.1 Chloroflexaceae bacterium | reverse complement strand
AATGTCTGCCGTTCATCGTCAGTCAAGGTCACAAGAAATCGTTTGCGCATGCGATCCTCCTGTCAGTGCGATACGTTTAGCATAGCCGATAGGAGGATATCCTGCAAATCTACGGTGGTGAACCACTAGGTTCGGGACTGCGTGACGCGTGTCATTTACACGCGTCATGCAGTTGCCATGCAAACTGGACGTTTGCCCTGATGGATGCCTGACTCGCCTGCGGCAGCATGGTACTTCTTGTATCTTTTTGGAAAAAAAGTGGCTCGGCGAGCCACTTTTTTTCCAAATTAAGGATGTCCGGTAACACCCTGCTGGAGGCGCAATGCGCTTTGGGGTCAGGGACCGCGTAACTCCTGTAAATGAGCAGGTTCCGGTTCAGATTGTAGCCCGGCATCCACAACTGCCTGAGCTACAACTTCACCTTGCCCAACTCCTGCTCAAGACGTTTGACCAGCGTACGCAGCGTTTTGATGCGCGCGAAACGCTTATCATCGGCCTCGACGATGGTCCAGGGTGCGGCGGGAATGGAGGTGCGCAGCAGCATCTCATCGACGGCCTGCTCATACTGGGGCCACTTTTCCCGATTGCGCCAGTCTTCATCGGTCAGCTTCCAGGCTTTGTAGGGGATATTCCGGCGTTCCTCGAAACGACGCAGTTGCTCCTCCGGACTGATGTGCAACCAGAATTTGCAGACGATCGTGCCAAAGTCAGTCAGTTGGCGCTCAAACTCGTTGATTTCGATATAGGCACGCTGCCACTCATCCGGGCGCGCAAAGCCCTCGATCCGCTCAACCATCACGCGACCGTACCAGGAGCGGTCAAAGATAGCAATTGCGCCGCACGGGGGCAGCCGCCGCCAGAAGCGGTAGAGATAGTGCCGCACCTTATCATCCCCCGAGGGGGCGGAGATAGAATGCACTATGTAGGAGCGCGGATCGATCTTCTCGGTGATCCGCTGGATAACGCCACCTTTCCCCGCTGCATCCCATCCTTCAAAGACCAGCACCACCGGGCGCTTCTGCTGATAGACCTGGAACCCGAGCAGATGCAGTTTGGCCTGGAGTTGCGCCAGCTTTCGCTCATACTTTTTCTCATCAATCTTCTTCGAGAGATCAACCCGCTGGAGAATACCCGGCGCGGGCTGGGGAATCGGTGCCGGCGTCGGTTCACCAGGTGGGGGCTGCTCCTGCAACACCTCCAGATCCAGATCGGGCAGCGCGGGACGTTGCAGCGCACCATTGTCGTCACTGGCAACGAGGCTACTGCGGAAGCTCATATCGTCCTGCTCGAATGCTTCGGTTGCGGTCGTTGTAACCGGCATAATCTGGAAGGAAGGCTGCCCCAGGCGCGTCTGCAACCAGCCGAGAATCGTCTCAAAGGCAGTAACATGCTCGTAGCGTTTATCAGTTGCGGGCAACACGATCCAGGGCGCGTAGGGCGTATTGGTGCGCGCCATCAGATCCTCAACCGCCGCGCCAAACTTTTTGTAGTGCTGATTCTGGCGGAGATCCGCATCAGTTACCTGCCAGGCGGTGACGGCGTCGGACTGCAGCTTACGCAGGCGGCGCTTCTGTTCCTTCTTTGAGATATGCAACCAGAACTTCAGAATGACCGCGCCATCGTTCGCAAGCTGGCGCTCAAAAGCAATAATATCATCGCAGAGGTCATGCCAGTGTTGTGATGAGTGTTGCTCCTGGGCATGTTCCTGGAGCACCTGGCGATACCAGGAGCGGTCAAAGATCGCCATCTGCCCGTAGCTGGGGATCTTCAGCCAGAAGCGGTGCAGCCAGGGGTATTGCATTTCGTAGGTGCGCGGCGGCGTGATCGCATGCACCCGCAACCCGCGCGGATCGAGCCGGCGCAGCAACACACTGAGCGTATCCACCTTGAAGGTACCGGCCCATCCTTCGAGAATAATCAGCGTTGGAATGCGGGCCTCAAGCAACGCCTGTTCCATGTAGTAGAGCTGTGACTGCAGCTCCGGCAGGCGGGCCTTGTACTCGCGTTTGCTGATCGAGCGGTCAAGATCGATCTGATCAAGCATAGCGTTATCCTGATTTGCCGAAAATTGTGCTGAATGGTGCTCATTATAACATGGGACACGCGCAGTTCTCCGTGAACAACTCAATAACAGGACTTACGCGGTGTGCATTCAAACGGGTCGTTTGCTCTCGATAACGGTGCATTTCGCCTGCGGCAGCATGGTACGTTTCTATCTTTTTCCGGAAAATTTGGCACGTTGTGCCAAATTTTCCGGAAATAAGGATGTCCTATTCCGCCCTGCCGGAGGCGAATCGGGCCGTTTGTCCAGGCAAACGCCTGGTTGGGAACCGACTGCGTAACTCCTGTCAATAACACGAGTTACGCGGTGGGCGTACAAATCAGATACGTACTCCCACAAAGGCAGTCTTCGCCTGCGGCAGCAGGGTACCTTTTTTATCTTTTTCCACAAAGATTTTGCACTATGTGCAAGATCTTTGTGGAAGAAGGTGGCTTCTTCCGCCCTGCCGGAGGTGATATTTCCTCGATATCTCCTTCCCGAAGAGGGACCGCGTAACTCCTGTCAATAATACGACTTACGCGGTTACTCGTTCAAATCGGACGTTTGACCCGGTGCAAGCCAGAATCGCCTGCGGCAGCAGGATACCTTTTTTATCTTTTTCAGGAACATGTTGCACGTTGTGCAACATGTTCCTGAAAAAGAAGAGGATCTTCCGCCCTGCCGGAGGCGAATCGGGCCGTTCATCCAGGCAATCACCTGGTTTGGATACCCACCGCGTAACTTGTGTCAATAATACGACTTACGCGGTGCGGACTGTTCCGGCCCGGTGTCAAACCCAGACGCCGGCTTCGCCTGCGGCAACGTGGTACTTTTTTTATCTTTTTCACGAGAATCTGGCTCCTTGAGCCAAATTCTCGTGAAAAAGATCGGGTCTCTTCCGCCCTGCCGGAGGCGCATCCCATCCGCTGGATGGACGCCCGCGTAACTTGTGTCAATAATACGACTTACGCGGTGCGGACTGTTCCAGTCCTCCTGCCGGACCCGCAGGCCGGTTTCGCCTCAAGCAGGGTGAAAAAGATCAAAAGAGTACCATGCTGCCGCAGGCGCATCGGGCTCCCAGCGGATCAAACGCCCGGTTTGCATACCCACTGCGTATGTCCTGGCGATAATGAGGTTTGCGTCAGGATGACTCACATGCTATAATCACCTGCTGTCAATAACAATTGATTGTTAAGTATTTCTTTCTGCTTCACCGCACTGTACGGCAGCGCGCCGCCGGAAATCGCCTGTTGCAGGCGCTACAGTTCGACGAGTGGAGCAATACCAGAGGAGGATCGAGTGCGCGAACGTCGGCGTGATTATGAAATGGTGTTTATTATTAGTCCGTTGCATTCGGGTGAAGAGGATGTTACCGGCATTCTCGAGCGGTTGCAGCAGACGATTGAGGCCGAGGGCGGTTCGATTACGGCGGTAGACCAGAGTACACCCTGGGGGCGGCGCAAGCTGGCCTACCCTATTCGCGCGTATGCCGGCGGTGAAGGTAGTCGCCGCAGCTTTACGGAAGGTTTCTATGTGTTGCTGCACTTTAGCCTGTTTGCCTCACGCATTGGTGAGCTTGAGCGCGCATTGAAGCTTACCGATGGGATCTTGCGTTACCTGATTACGGTGATCGATCGTAAAGATAAGGGTCAGGACGAGCCGGACGAAGAAACCGAAGAGGAAGAGGAGTTGGAGCCGGTCCCTGCGGGTGGTGCTGAAGATGAGTATGCCGACGAAGACGAAGAAGGCACGTACACGGATGAAGAGGAGTAGTGGCATAGTGCGTATGTCTTCGTAGCATGTCGCGCATGGATGCCAGGTTGATGCGCTGGGTGAACTAGTCAATATGCGTGAGTGTAAGCTGTCATGGGTATAGTGATGATGATGATGGTATGCATTAACCAGGGAGTATACGATGGCTAAGGATTTGAATAAGGTGATGATCATTGGTCGCCTGGGGACTGAGCCTGAGATGCGCTATACGCCAAGTGGAAGTCCGGTAACGACTTTCCGGGTCGCTTCCAGCCGTCAGTGGAAAGACAGCAATGGTGAGCCACGCGAGGATACCGAGTGGTTCAGTGTTGTCACCTGGAATAAACTGGCTGAAATTTGTAATCAGTATCTCTCCAAGGGTGCGCGGGTCTATCTCGAGGGGCGGTTGCAAACCCGCTCCTGGGAGGATCATCAGAGTGGGCATATGCGCTATAAAACCGAGGTCGTCGCCAGTGATATGATTATTCTTGAGAGCCGCACGGCCCGCGAGAGCGCGTCCAGTAGCAGCAGCAACTATGACCCACCGTCGCGTGATCGTGATACTCCTCGCTCATCATCATCGTCATCGTCAAATCGTAGTTACGACCCTCCCCCCGATATCGGAGATGAAGATATCCCCTTTTAAGACGATACCAGGATCGCTCATTCTGAGTGGAGGAGCGGCGTACGCTGCCGGCAGGTATGCGCGCCGCCCCTTCACTCAGGATGTGCGCCATGCTTCGCCCGTGCCGACTGCATGGGTGAACGATGTTTCGGTAGAACGACCTTTCCGGCGGTCAGTTGGGCAGTATCAGGCGTCGGCACACAGGCTGATGGTTGGGCTGGTTGCACCTGACCGTATTTTTGTTGGAGCTATCTTGTAGGGGCGGCGCATGCGTTCCTGTACCGTCGGGAGCGTACGCATGCTGCCGAATTGTATATCACAGGACACCCAATGTCTGACGCATCAAAGAACCCCCAGAAGAAGGGAAAAGGCGCACAGGCCGCAGGCGGCAAGAATCAGTCCATTGCCCGACGACCTTCACAGCGTACGCTCTCGAAGAAGCGGCGCGAAGAACGCCGGCAGCGGATGGTTATTACTATCGTCGGCGTGGCGGTTGGTCTGACAGTGCTGACCCTGATTATCGGGATTTCTTACGATCAACTCTGGACGCCCAGCCGGCCGGTGGCCCGCGTCGGCAGTACCACGCTGACGCGCCAGGAATATTGGCAGGAGCGACGCTACGATCTGGCGCAGGAAGTTGTCCAGAATGTGCAGTTGCAGGTACTGTTTGGCGATAACCCGCAGTTTGGCGGGCAACTGGCCGAGCGGAATCCCGCCGTTAATCTGCAGGCGGGCACAGTCCGCGACACAGATATTAATGAGCAGACCGTTAATGACTGGATCGAGGAACAGGTTATCCAGAGCGGTGCGGCCGAAATGGAGATCGAAGTCAGCACGACCGATGTAAATCAGCAAATCGTGCAGGAACTGGGGCCAATATTTCTGCCGGAACCGGCCGCCCCCGTCACCGCAACCGAAACGCTGACCGGAACCGCCGAGGTTACGGGTACGGTTGCCGGCGACACAACCGCCGAGGTAGCTGCGGACGAAGATGAAACACCCGAGACGACGGAGACGGCCACCGCCACAGTCACACCTTCCCCGACGGTAACGCCGGGTGGCCCAACGCTGACGCCAACCATCACCGACACGCCCGCGCCGACCGACACACCGCGCCCGACACCGGAGCCGGATGTCGCCAACGAGCAGGCCCCCGAGATCATCGACGCGCTCTACAGCCGCTTTGAAACCGAAATTCAACTGCTTGAGCAGGAGGTCAACCTGACTCGGGCAGATTTTGCGGAGGGGTTGGAAGAGCAGTATCGCCGGCAACTGTTGACCCAGCGGGTGCAGGCCGAACTGGTTCCCGCCGACAGCTTTACCCCCACCGACGAGCGCCGGCGGGTGCGCGCCCGCCAGATCTTGCTGGCAGTGGATGCCCCCGCAGATGCTACCGAGGAGGAGATCGATCTGCTCTATGCCGAACGGCGGGACGAGGCCGCAGAGATTGTTGAAGAGTTGCGCGCGGGAGCAGACTTTGCCGAACTGGCGGCCGAGGCATCCGATGATCCCGGTTCGCGTGAAGCCGGTGGCGACCTGGGCTTCTTCGATGCGGAGGGCGTTACCGAGAGTGGGGCGGTCTACCTTCCGGAACTGGTCGAGACTGCCTTTGATCTCGAAGAAGGCGCGATCAGTGAGCCAATCCGTACCCAGTTTGGCCGGCATATTGTTGAAGTGACCGAGGTTGAAATTCCCGACGAGGAGCAGCAACTGAGTGAGGAACGGGCCGAGGCATTTGAAACCTGGCTGGAAGAGCAGCGCGCGGATCTGACCATCGAGCGCTTCCCCGCGCCCACACCCACGGCTGAGGCAACGGCAATGCCAACACCGGAGCCGGAGTATCTGCCGGGACCGCCGACAGCGGTACCGACACCCATGCCGGCACCGACGCTGGAGCCGACGCCGGGGTTAATCGAGGATACGGACGACGGTTTTGGACCGACGCTGCCCACGGAAACACCGTCGGCAGAGTCGGACGAAGACGAGGACGCCGCCACGCCGGCGGCAGATGAGGGGGAGGCGAACGAGGACGCGGCCACGCCGGCGGAAACGCCGGAGGTGGAAGCCGACGAGGACGAGGATGCCGCCACGCCGACAGCAACAACTGCGGCGGATGCCGAGGAGCCCACGCCCTGATGCGCCGCTGGAAACCAAAATTTGCGCTCGGCCTCTGGTTTGGTCTGCTGCTGCTGCTGGGGGCACTGGCAGGCGCGGGGTATGTCGGCTTCCGCTTTGCGCAGACGCTGACGCGCGCACCGGACGAGTGGCCGGTCAACCTGAATCTCTATGGTGATCTGCTGCTCCTGATCGGACTGCTGCTCCTGGTGGGACTGCTGGCCTACCGCGTCATCGGCGGGTTCACCCTCGTCTACGAAATGGACCGCAACGGCGTGTATGTGCGCTGGCTGGGCAACCGGGCCGTCATACCGCTCTCGCAGATCGAGCGGGTGGATATCGGTGCGCCGGGGGCGCGTATGCCCTGGCGACCGGTGCAGGGGATTGGCTACTACTGGGGGCAGGGGCGCACCGCCGGCGGACAGCAGTTGCATCTCTTCTCCACGCGGTCGCCCAAAAAGGCACTGCTGATCAAGACCTCCGGCGATGCCTATGCCATCTCGCCCCGGGAACAGGATGCCTTTGTGCAGGATCTGGAGCAGCGGCGGAAACTGGGCGTGGTCAAGCCGCTGACCTCCCGGATCGAAACCGGGCGGGTGTTCTCCTATGCTTTCTGGAATGATCCGCTGGTGCGCTGGACCCTACTGCTGGCCTTCGGGCTAAATCTGTTGCTGCTGGGCTGGCTGGCGGCACAGTATCCCGACCTGGCAGCAACAATTGAGATGCGGTTTAACGCGGCGGGGCAGGTGGCCGAACTGCGCCCCCGGCATCAGGTACTTTTTCTACCCCTGGCGGCATTGCTGTTGAGCCTGCTCAATACCGGGGTCGGCCTGACGCTCTACCGGCGTGAACCGTCCGGCGCACGCCTGCTCACACTGGCCTCGGTGGTGATCCAGATACTGTTTGGGGTTGCGATTGCGGGGATGGTTTTATGACGGCTAGACCCCGAACAACAAACGCCTGGCGCATCGTCATTGGGGAATTGCGCACAATTGATTGCGCCTGATACTGTTGTTCGTGACAGTTGACACGGGAAAGTGCGCAAAGTATAATCTTAGGAATTCCTCAGCGAAGTAAAATATTGTGAGGCCGCTGGTCTCACGCGCTCCAATGTCGTAGCACAATGTTGAGCATAACGACATGTGCCACCCCGCATCTTGCGATACCTGTACAGAGCCTGTACGCGGATATGGCAAACGTGCTGCTCGCGCCGCAGTTGTGCTACCGTCTGCGGAGATAAGGAAGGGGGTGAGCGCAGCAACGAGAGTAGCTTCTTCCTGCGGTCTCTCCGCATAGGTTCTCGTGGTTTTACTGATAGATGGAAGATCTGGAGGATTTTCCAATAGAAGGAATACTTTTCATGCGACCGCTCTATCGTAAAATAAGCACTTCCGTCGGGCTGCCGGCCCTGATTGCGCTGATGCTGACTGCCTGTGGCGGTGGTTCCGGTGAAGTTGTGCGTGAAGTTATCACAAGTGAGCCGGAAGTGATTGTCGTCACCGCTACTCCCGGCGAAGGTGAAGCCGAGCCAGTGACAGATGCAACCCCTGAGGGTGTCGCCGAGACGGCGACTGGCTCATTTACCGAACCGCACCCGATGCTGGGCGATATCAATGTGCGCCGGGCCCTGGCTTACTGCACCAATCGCCCCGAGTTGATCCTGTCGGTCTATCCTTTCCTGGAGGAGGAAGCCCGCGCCGGCCTGCTGATGGATAGCTTTATTCCGCAGGATCATTGGGCGCTGGCCGAGGATATTACCCGCTATCCGTTTGATCCGGAGCAGGGGAATGCCCTGCTGGAAGAGGCCGGCTGGACCCTGCCCGAAGGTCAGGAGTTGGGCGAGGGCGCTATCCGCGCCAACGAGGATAATGATATTCTCTCGCTTAAATTTACGACCACCGATGCGCAGTTCCGCCAGACCTGGGCAACCATTCTGGAGCAGCAACTGCTGGATAACTGTGGTATCCAGATTATTCGGACCCATGCCCCGGCTTCCTGGTGGTTTGGGGGTAACTCCGGGTTGCAGCGGCGCGACTTTGAGTTGGGTGCCTATGCCTGGGTAGGCGAACCTGATCCCAAGGGCGTTACGCTCTACGCCTGTAACCAGATCCCACTGCCGGAGAACAACTGGGAGGGGCAAAACTATATGGGCTGGTGTAATGAAACCGCCAGTCGGGCGATCATTGCCGCCAACAACACGCTTGACCGTGAAGAGCGGATCGAAGAGTATGCAACCTTCCAGCAGGAATTTACCAGTGATATGGTCAGCCTGCCGCTGTTCCAGCGCCTCGAGGCCCAGGCAATCAGTCCTAACCTGACTAACTTTGTCTCCGATCCGACCGAGTATGCCACGGCCAGCGTCAGCGACTGGGTGCTGGAGGATGGTGGCGATAGTATTGTGATTGGCTTCTCGCAGGAGCCGACGACGCTGTTTGTGCCGGTCGAGTCGGCGGCTTCAGTGTCTCAGGCTGCCGACCTGACCAGCTTCCGCGCCTTCACCAAGTACAACTATGACTACCAACCGGTAGCGCTCACGCAGTTGCCCACGCTGGACAATGGCGGTGCAGAACTGGAAGTGATCGATGTCACCGAGGGCGATATGGTCTGGACCGTCGATGCTGAGGCAGTGGAACTGGCACCCGGTGTCGAAGTGGTCAACGCCGAGGGTGAAACCGTTACCTATGAAGAGGGCGACTCCCTCCAGATGAACAAACTCCAGGTGACGTTTGAGTATGTCGATGGGCTGACCTGGGAAGATGGCGAACCAGTGAAGCAGGAGGACTTTGAACTGGCAGCGAAGATCCGCTGTGATCCGGCCTCCGGGGTGGTTAGCTTGCAGGTCTGCGAGTCGCGCGAAGGGATCGAGTTTGCCGGCGATACCGAGTACACCGTTACCTACCTACCGGGCGCGCTCCCGCCGGAGTACTTCATCTACACGGCGGCGCATAATGAGTTCGGAAACCAGGAAGCCTACCCCGCGCATCGGGTGATTGAGACCGCGGGTGAGTACCAGGGCATGACGCTGGCCGAGGTTCCGGCAGAGGCATGGGCAACCTTGCCCGAAGTGGCTGAGAATCCGTTGAGCAATGGTCCCTACCGACTGGTGGAGTGGCAGAAGGGTCAGCGGATGATTTTTGAGTCCAATCCTGAGTACTACGCCGGTGAAGTCGCCGTGCCCAATCTGATCATCCAGATCATCGGCGATACCAACCAGGCGGTGGCCCAGTTGCTGACGGGCGAGATCGATGTACTTGAGAAATCCACGCTTGGTGCCGGCCCGGAGGTTGAGACAGTCCTCGAAGCCGCCGAGCAGGGCGAGATCCAGGCCTTCCTGGAGGCCAGTCCGACCTGGGAGCATATGGATATGAATCTCTTTGTTCCCTAGTTCTCAGATCATACTGGTGGCTGAGGGGCGGTTGAATACCGCCCCTTGCCATATCTTTCTAGAATAAAGTGACCCATGACGACCTTTTTGATACGCCGCCTCTTTCAAATGCTGATAGTCATTCTCCTGGCTGCGATTGCCTCGTATGCCCTGCTCTACCTGGCGCCGGGTGGTCCGCTGGTGGCATTGCAGCAGCAGCAGCGCGGGGGCGGTCAGGGTATTACCGAGGAAGACATCGCACGCATCCGGGCACGTTTTGAACTGGATCTGCATCCGGCGGTACGCTTTACCCGCTGGTTCGTTGGTCTCCCCCGTGGCCCCATCAACATTGGCGGGCAAGAGTTGTTTGCCGATCTGCGCGTCGGCTGCACCCAGACCGGGCAGGTGCAGTTGACCTATCCCGACGGACGTACTGCGATTGTCGAGGAGTGTATCGAACCACTCACGCTGAACCAGCTTCAAGATCGCCGGGTCAGCCGGGGTGTGCTCTTCGGCGATTTTGGCCTGTCGCAGGTCATTCTGCGCGACCGCCCGATCAGCCAGTTGATCTGGAGCCGCCTGCCCTACACCCTGGCGCTGATGGGGGTTTCCACCCTGCTGGCGATCCTGTTTGGCGTGGTGATCGGGGTCTACTCGGCAGTGCGCCAGTATTCCCGCTTCGACTATTTTATGACCACCCTGGCATTTATTGGCGCGTCGCTCCCAACCTTCTTCTTTGGCATTATGTTGATCCTGGTGCTGGCGGTCTGGGCCAAAGATGCCGGCCTGCCCTACCTGCCATCGGGCAATGCCACCGCCAACCGCGACTATGTCGTGCCGCTGCTGGGCACGGTAGAAGCTAGATCACCGCTCGATTTCCTGCTGCATTTTATTATGCCCTGCGCGGTGCTGACCTTTGTCAGTATTGCCCAGTGGAGTCGCTTCGTCCGCGCCAGCATGCTGGAGGTGTTGCGGCAGGACTATGTGCGAACCGCGCGGGCCAAGGGTGTGCGTGAGCGCCTGGTGATTGCCAAGCATGCGCTGCGTAATGCGCTGATACCTTTCATTACGCTGCTGGCCGGGGTCTTGCCGACGCTCTTCGCGGGGGCCGCCGTCACCGAGGCCGTGTTTAACTGGCCGGGCCTGGGGCAACTGCTGCTGGATGCGCTGGAACGTTTTGATTATATGGTCGCAATGGCCCTGCTCTATATCACGATTGTCCTACAGTTGCTGGGGTATTTGATATCCGATATTTTGTATACAGTCGTCGATCCCCGTATCCGGCTGACGTAGGAGCGCGCTATGGCTACAACTTCACCGGTTGCCGGCGTTGATGAACTGCGCGATACGCGCTCCGAGGGTCAGTGGTCGATTGTGCTGCGGCGCTTTCGGCGGCATCGCCTGGCAATGATCAGTCTGGTGGTGCTGCTTCTGATCCTGCTGGCCGCGTTTTTTGCGCCCTACCTGACGCCCTTCTCGCCGCGCGAGAACGATATCACCAGGCGCTTTCTCACGCCGCTGACGGCTGATCCGGATACGGGGCAACTGCATATTTTTGGCACCGATAACCTGGGGCGGGATTACTTCACGCGGGTGTTGTATGCCGGGCGGGTCTCGCTAACCGTAGCGCTGACCACCTCAACCATTGCCGTACTGACCGGCATCTTCCTGGGGTTGCTGGCCGGCTATTTCGGTGGCTGGATCGATATTGCCATTACGCGGACGCTGGAGTTTATCTCGACCTTTCCCTTATTTATTGTGCTGCTGATCCTCTCGTCGATTCTGCTGCAGAATGAGAATCTTATTCCCATCCCCGATTTCGCCGTCAGCATTACGGCGGCGTTAACGGCAGTGCCGGACACCGAAGCACGCAAGGTGACGCTGCTGGTGCTTGCACTGGCTCTGTTGAACTGGACACCCACAGCCCGCCTGATGCGCGGGATGGTGCTGTCGGTGCGCGAGCAGGTGTATATCGAGTCGTCGCGGGCGCTGGGCGCATCCAACCCACGGATTATCTTGAAGCATATTTTCCCCAATGCCTACCCACCAATCATTGTCGATTTTACCCTGCTGATCAATACCATCCTGGTGCTGGAGTCATCCCTGAGCTTCCTGGGATTTGGCGTGCAAGATCCGACGCCGACCTGGGGCAATATGCTGGCCTTTGCCCAGAGCAATATGTTTAATGAGCCCTGGTTGCCGCTGGTGCCGGGCCTGCCGCTGCTGCTGTGTGCGCTGGCGATTAACTTTATTGGTGATGGGATGCGCGATGCGCTTGATCCGCGCCTGAAATTGTAGGAAGTCGTAGAAGGACAAATGATGTCTATGGAGCAACCAGCAATGACCGAGAGAGCCGTCCGCTCGTCGCTGCCCAGTCAGAATGATGCGCGGATACTGCTGCGGGTGCGTGGGCTCAAGACCTATTTCGAGACGGAGGAAGGCGCGGTCCAGGCGGTTGATGGCGTTGATTTGACTGTGCGGCGGGGCGAGACGTTAGGAATTGTGGGCGAGAGCGGCAGCGGGAAGAGTGTCACCTCCCTTTCGATTATGCGGTTGATCCAGTCACCCGGCAAAATCGTCGCGGGTGAGATCCTCTTTGACGGTAACAATCTACTCCAGGCAAACGAAGATCAGATGCGCAAAATCCGGGGCAATCGGATCTCGATGATCTTCCAGCAGCCGACGACCAGCCTCAACCCGGTGTTTCGCGTCGGCGACCAGATTATCGAGGCGCTGCAGATCCACCAGGGGTTGACGGTTGAGGAGGCCCGGCAGCGCTGCATCGAACTGCTGGGCATGGTCGGATTGCCTGATCCGGCGCGGCGGCTGCGCCAGTATCCCCACGAGTTATCCGGCGGGCAGTGCCAGCGCGTGATGATTGCTATGGCCCTGGCCTGCAACCCCGAACTGCTGATCGCCGACGAGCCGACCACCGCGCTGGATGTGACGATCCAGGCGCAGATCCTCGATCTGATGAAAGATCTGCGCGAGAAGATCGACACTGCGATCATCCTGATTACGCACGATATGGGCGTGGTGGCGGAAATGGCGGACACGGTTGCGGTAATGTATGCCGGGCAGATTGTCGAGTATGCCGATGTGCGCAGTCTCTTCACCGATCCCAAACATCCCTACACCCAGGGCTTGCTGGCCTCGGTGCCGGTGCTGGGGCAGACCCGCGAAGAACTGGCCGTCATCCCCGGCACCGTGCCCGGCCTGATCAACCCGCCGCAGGGCTGCCGCTTTGCCAATCGCTGCGCGCACCGCTTTGAGCGCTGCGACGAGCCGATCGAGTTGCTGGAAAAGGAAGATAAGCGTCAGGTGCGCTGCTGGCTGTACAAGTAAGTTTTGAGTTGTGAGTTGTGAGTTTTACGTGATAAAGACTGTAAATGCCACGACTTACGCGGTGGGCATTCAAATCAGGCATGTGCCTGGATGAACGGCCCGACTCGCCTGCGGCAGCATGGTACTCTTTTTTCTTTTTCACAAAACATTTGCACTCTGTGCAAATGTTTTGTGAAAAAGAAAGGAATCTTCCGCCCTGCCGGAGGCGAAGCCGGCCTTTATCGGGCACAAACACCCAGTTTGATCGCCCACCGCGTAAGTCGTGTAAATGAACAATGCATAACATAGAAATGAACATATATGAGTGACGCACTACTTGAAGTTAATAACCTGGTCAAGCACTTCCCGATCAAGGGTGGTATGATGCGCCGGACGGTTGCCAATGTTCGCGCCGTTGATGGGGTGAGTTTTGCCCTGCAAAAGGGCGAGACGCTGGGCCTGGTTGGGGAGAGCGGCTGCGGCAAAACCACCACCGGGCGGGTGATTCTGCGGCTGGAGGAGGCGACCGGCGGGGAAGTGCTGTTCGAGGGCAGCGATGTGCTGAATGTCTCGCGGCAGCGCTTGAAGAGGCTGCGCCGGGATATGCAGATTATCTTTCAAGATCCCTATGCCTCCCTCGATCCGCGGATTACCGTGGGTGAGAGCATCGCCGAGGGGCTGGTGATCCATGGCATCGGAACAGCGCAGGAGCGGCGTGATCGCGTCCGCGAAGTGCTGGGGCGCGTCGGGCTACACCCGACGCATGTGCAGCGCTTTCCGCATGAGTTCTCCGGCGGGCAGCGGCAGCGCATCGGAATTGCCCGCGCCCTGGTGATGGAGCCCAAACTGATCATTTGTGACGAGCCGGTATCGGCGCTGGATGTGAGTGTGCAGTCGCAGGTGCTGAATCTGTTGCGCAACCTCCAGCAGGAGTTTGGCCTGACCTTCCTCTTCATTGCCCATGACCTGAGCGTGGTTGAGCATATCAGCCGGCGCGTCGGAGTGATGTACCTGGGCAAGATTGTCGAACTGACGGAGCGCGCCGAACTCTTCCGCCGCCCGATGCATCCCTACACCAAG
The DNA here is from genome assembly GCA_034437035.1 of Chloroflexaceae bacterium. Classification (GTDB taxonomy): domain Bacteria; phylum Chloroflexota; class Chloroflexia; order Chloroflexales; family Chloroflexaceae; genus CAKZQX01. The sequence goes on along the minus strand of DAOTUI010000090.1, from coordinate 58,280 downwards.
GCGCTGATCTCGGCCATTCCCATCCCCGACCCGACAGTGCGGCGCGAACGGATCATTCTCAAGGGCGATGTGCCCAGCCCAATTAATCCGCCCGCCGGTTGCCGCTTTCACCCGCGCTGCTGGATGGCGCGCGAGATCTGCCGGGAGGTTGAACCGGCCTTCGAGAAAAAAGCCTCCGGTCACTGGTCGGCCTGTCACTTTGCGGACGAAGTATCGGGGTAAGTTTACCATTTGCCCTCGCTGACTCCTGCAAAGTATGATATAAATGAAACACACGTAAGATATCAACAATCTTGTATGGTAGTCACACAAGGAGGACGGGAAGATGCTGCGAAACCGACTATCGCTACTTGTTGGCCTGATCACAATCCTGACCTTGATCCTGGCAGCTTGCAGCCCGGCTGCGCCCGAAGTTGAGGAGCCGACAGAACCGGAGGCCGCAGCTACAGAAACCGATGGTGAAGAGGCCGCAGAGCCAACCAGTGAAGCAGTGGCAGAAGAACCGACCAGCGCGGAGGCCGCCGCAGAGCCGGATGCGGCCCCAACCACCACAGATATCCCCTATCAACTGGGCATTTTTGAAGATCTGTCGGCCATTAACTACTGGGATTACCTGGGCCCCAGCACCTCAACCTGGGATGGATATGTGCTTGGTCCACAGGCGATAAGCATGGTGGGGCTGGCGGATAAGACCTTTGCCCTGGTGCCGCTGGCTGCCGCCGAATTGCCGGAGCGCCCGCTGGAGCAGGAAGGCGAGTTTTATGTGAGCGAAGTGCCGCTGAAGGAGGGGATTACCTGGAGTGACGGTACGGCGGTAACAGCAAGCGATGTCGCTTTTACCATTAATACTTCGCTGGAACTGCAACTGACCGGCAACTGGGCTTCCTTTATCGATTCCGAATTTGTAGATCGCGCTGAAGCGGCGGACGACTACACCGTCAAATACTACTACAATGAGAACCCCGGCCTGGCAGTGCATGAGTATGGCACGCTCACGACTCCGATTATGTCGGAGGCCTACTGGGGGCCGATTGTTGAGCAGGCGCGCGAGTCGGTCGGCGCGCTGGAGCCCCCCGCCGAGGATGCCGCTGAAGAAGAGGTGCTGGCATACCAGGAGGCGCTCAACGAGGCACTAAATGTCCTCTACAGCCATGATCCGGAGGGCGAACCCAAGGCCGGATCGTTTGTGCTGAGCAACCGGGAAGCAGGTGCGTTTGCCGAGAGCACCGCCAATCCGGAATACTTCCGCTCCGGGGCCGAGGTTAGTGTCTATGCCAATGGTGCCTACGAGGAAGTCAAAGAGGGCATGTACGAGGATGTGGTCGGCGAGCCGGTGAGCGAGGAGATTGTAAACTACACCGTGGGGCCCTTTGTCCCGGCGACCATTCACTCGATCTACAGCGATCAGAATACCTCGCTGCTGGCGCTGCAGCAGGGTGAGATTGACTTTATGCTCAGTCCTAACGGCCTGCAGAAGGGGTTGCGTGCCCAGGTCGAAGCACAGGAGGATCTGCAGGTCATCGACAATCCCACCAACGGCTTCCGCTACCTCTCCTTCAACATGCGCCGCGCGCCGATGGACGACAAAGCCTTCCGGCAGGCGGTCGCCGTGCTGATTGATAAGGAGTTTGTCACCCAGCAGATCTTGCAGGGTGTGGCCTACCCGATCTACAGCTTTGTGCCGGAGGGCAACGAGTTCTGGTATACCGACGATGTGCCTAAGTATGGCCTGAATGAGGACGGCACCTCCATGACCCGCGAGGAGCGCCTGAACGAGGCGATCCAACTGTTGGAGGAGGCGGGCTACTCCTGGGAAGGTGACGAGAAGCCCACCTGGGATGCCGACAACCAGCAGGTTGTCCGTGGCGGCACCCTGGTCTTGCCGGGGGGCGAGACAATGACCGAACTGGAACTGCTCTCGCCCGGTCCCGGCTATGATCCGCTGCGCTCAACCTATGCGATCTGGGTGGAGCAGTGGTTGAACGAGTTTGGTATCCCCGTGCAAGCCAATCTGACCGGCTTTAACGTCATTCTGGACCGCACCGATCAGTTAGATTTCGATATGTTCATCCTGGGTTGGGGTCTGACTATCTTTCCCGACTATGTGCGCGACTTCTTCCATAGTGACCGCGCGGCTCCGGGTGACTTCAACGCGGGGGGCTACACCAACCCCGAATTTGACGAACTGGCGAACGGCATCAAGTCCTGCACCACCTTCGATGAGTGTAAGGAGATTGCTGACGAGATCCAGCAGACCCTGGCCGAGGAGTTGCCCTATGTGGTGCTCTTTGCCACCAGTATCACCGAGGTCTATTCCGATCAGCTTGACTTTCCATACACTGAAACCCTGGACGGGTTGCAGAACCTGTATGGCTTCCCCTCAGCGGTGACGATGGAGTAGACCGAGCGAACCTGGAGCGCAGCCGGTGTGAATAGCTCGGCTGCGCTCCTGTTTACAATAAAGAGTAAAGAACAAAGAACAAAGAACAAAGAACAAACTCTGTACCCTGTACCCGGTGTCCTGTCCCCTATAACCTTACCTAAACGGAGGTCCGCGCTTGGTACGCTACATTGCGCAACGCCTGTTGCAGATCATCCTGACATTCTTTCTCTTCCTGGCGCTCTCCTACATGCTGCTGGAGGCCATGCCGGGTGATTTTAGCCAGCTTTTTCTGCAAGATCCCAAGCTGACGCCGGCGCAGCGCGAGGCGATCGCGGCCAGCCTCGGCCTGGACCGCCCGCCGCATGAGCGCTTCTTTCGCTACATCGGCTCCTTCCTGCGCGGAGATCTGGGGGTTTCCTTTCAGTACTATCCCCGCCCGGTGGTTGATGTCATCCTCGAACGCGCCCCGCGCACGCTGATGCTGTTTATCTCATCGACCGTTGTCTCATTTTATGTGGGATTTTTCGTCGGTAAGCTCCTGGCGTGGCGACGTGGACGGGTGCTCGAATATGTCACAACCATCGGCGGCGTGACGCTCTACACGGTCTTTACGCCCTGGTTTGGCCTGTTGATGATCTGGCTGTTTGCCTTCACCCTGGACTGGTTCCCCATCGGCAAATTTATTACGCCAACGCTCTGGCGACGCGCTCCGGTTGAGGCAAATGTGGTCTTCAACCGGATGCTGCTAACCGCACTGGTCGTTTCGATTGTGCTGCTAACCTGGTTCATCCTGACCCGCCGGATCGACACGCGCCGGCGGCGGGTGGCACACTGGGGCGGAATGGGGCTGGGTCTGGCCGTTGTGGTAGGGATCTGGGGGGCATCGGGGCTGGGACCGTATGCCCTGAACATTCTGCATCACTTGATGCTGCCGGTACTGACGCTCACGCTGATCTCGTTTGCCGGCACCATGCTGCTGACCCGCAACAGCATGCTGGAGACGCTGCGCGAAGACTATATCACCACGGCACGCGCCAAAGGACTGCCCGAAAAAGTTATCCGTGACAAACATGCCGCGCGCAACGCCATGCTGCCCGTTGTCACCTCGCTGGTCTTTAGTCTGGCCTTCGCCCTGAGCGGTGGCGTCATCACCGAGGGTGTGTTCTCCTGGCCGGGGATGGGCGAAGTGCTGCTCACCTCGGCAGTGGTGCAGGATATCCCGATGATGATGGGAGCGCTGATATTTACTGCAATCTTTGCGCTACTGGCGCACCTGGTGGTCGATATTCTCTATGCTTTTCTGGATCCACGTATCCGCTACGGTTAGGAGGAGTTTGTGGCAACTGAAGAACGCCGTAACCCGTTTGCCACCGCGCAGCCTGCCGGTACCGCGCTTGACCCGCAGGAGCGTGAACGTCTGCGCGCACAACCGCTGTGGCGCGTACGCCTGCGACTACTGGCGGGTACACTCTGGAATAACTGGAAGCTGTTTACCGAGAATAAGATCGGCTTGATCGGCCTGGCGATTATCCTCTTCTATGCGGGACTGGCGCTTGCGCATCCGCTGCTGATAGGAACCGTCTGGGATCCGCTGATCTATGATCCGGTCATCGGGTTTGACCCGCTGGCCGCGCCGCACCCGTCGTCGCCCTCGGCACGGCACTGGCTCGGCACCGATCCGCTGGGGCGCGATGTATTAAGCCAGTTGATGTTTAGCACCGCGTCGGAGTTTATCCTGGGGATGGTGGCAGCGCTGATTACTGTCACAATCGGCACATCAATCGGCGCGCTGGCGGCCTACTTCGGCGGCTGGATCGATACCTTTTTTATGCGCCTGGCCGATCTGGTGATTACGCTGCCCGCGATTGTGCTGCTGATTGTGCTGGGCGGGCTGTTTACGCTCGATCTGCCGCTGCTGGCGCTGGTGATTGGTATTCTCTCCGGCTTTGGTGCAACGACGGTGATTATCAAGTCGCAGGCGTTGACGATCAAGGTACGGACGTATGTCGAGGCGGCGCGGGTCGCCGGGGGCAGCCACTGGCATATCATTCTGCGGCATATTATCCCCAACCTGCTGCCGTTGACTTTTCTCTACATGATGTTTACCGTCACAGATGCAATCTTTGCCGAGGCGATTCTCTCCTATTTCGGTTTGCTGAATATTCGCATGTCCTGGGGGTTGATGATCCATACCACCCAGTCGGCGGGATATCTACTCAATTTCGAGACCTGGTGGCTGATTGTCCCGCCCGGCCTGTCGATCACCCTGCTTTGCGCGGCATTCTACCTGGTGGGTCGCGCCCTGGACGAGGTGATCAACCCCCGCCTGCGCAAACGATAGGGCGTGAGGCGTGAACAATACGGGATACAGACTACGGATTACGAACGAGAAATCAATGCCGGAAACAATTCTGCGGGTTGAAAACCTGACGATGCACTATACCACCCGCGCGGGAGTAGTCTCGGCGGTGGATGATGTCAGCTTTACGCTGGACGAGGGCGAGTCGCTCGGACTGGTGGGCGAGTCGGGCTGTGGTAAAACCTCGGTGGCAAACAGCCTGCTCAAGCTGCTGGCCGATAACGCCGTCATCAGGGGCGGGCAGATCCGCTTCAAGGGAACCGACTTTGTGCCCCTGAGCGAGGAGGAGATGCGACCCTACCGCTGGCGCAACATCTCAATGGTGTTCCAGGCGGCGATGAACTCGCTCAACCCGGTCTATCGCGTGGGCGACCAGATTATCGAGGCCATGGAGACGCATCTGGGGCTCTACTCTCACGAGCAGGCCCGGCAGCGCGTGGCCGAGCTTTTCACCATGGTGGGGCTCGATCCTACGTTGATGGACCAGTATCCGCACGAATACAGCGGTGGCATGCGCCAGCGGGCCGTTATTGCAATGGCGCTCTCCTGTAACCCGGACCTGGTTATTGCCGATGAGCCGACCACCGCGCTGGATGTGATTGTGCAGGATGCGCTGCTGCGCCAGTTGAAGACGCTGCAGGAGATGATCGGGATGAGCATGATCTACATCTCCCATGATATCGCCGTCATTGCCGAGGTCAGCGACCGCATCGGAGTGATGTATGCGGGCAAGCTGGTCGAACTGGCAAGCGCCGATGAGATTTTCCATCACCCGGTACATCCCTACACCGTCGCGCTAATGTCAGCCTTCCCCAGCGTCACCGGGCCCAAACGGGAGTTGCAGACCCTGGCGGGTGAGCCGCCGAATTTGCTCTATCCGCCCTCCGGCTGCCGCTTTCACCCGCGCTGTCCCTTTGCCACCGAGATCTGCCGGCAGCAGGAGCCGGAATTCAAGGATCATGGTGGGGGGCACTATGCCGCCTGCTGGCATCCGCAGGAGGTGACAGCATGACGAGCAGTGAAGCGCTGGTGCGCGTAGAGGGGCTGCGCAAGCTCTTCCCGCTCAATGCCGGGTTTTTGCGCACGCCCACCTCGTTTATTCACGCGGTGGATGGCCTGGACTTCGCAATTGCCCCTGGCGAGAGTCTGGGACTGGTAGGCGAGTCGGGATCGGGCAAGACCACCACCGGGAAGTTGCTGGTGCGCCTGCTGGATATCACCGCCGGGCATGTATTTATGCAGTTCGATGGTCAGGCGCTCGATGTGGCGCGGCTCCAGCGGCGTGACATCAAACCGTTTCGGCGCAAGGTTCAGATGATCTTTCAAGACCCGTATGAGTCGCTCAATCCCCGGCGCACGATTTTTGACACCATCGCCGAGCCGTTGCAGGTGCAGAATATCGGCAATGTGCTGGATCAGCAGGAACGCGTGGCCGAGTTACTCAGTCTGGTCGGTCTGTCGCCGCCTTCGACCTACATGTTCCGCTTTCCGCATGAAATATCCGGTGGGCAGCGGCAGCGGGTAGCCATTGCGCGGGCACTGGTCATCGAACCGGCCTTTGTGATCGCCGACGAGCCGACGTCGATGCTGGATGTCTCTATCCGCACCAGCATTATGCAACTGATGCAGAACCTGGGCGAGCAACTGGGCGTGACCTACCTCTACATTACCCACGATCTGGCAGTCGCCCGCTACATGTCAACCCGATTGGCGGTAATGTACCTGGGCAAGATTGTCGAGATGGGCGACACCGAAGAGGTGCTGCAACGCCCACAGCATCCCTACACGAAGGCGCTGCTCTCAGCGGTGCCGGTGCCTGATCCGCGCTGGACGCGCACGCCGGTCGAGATCAAGGGCGGCATCAGCAAGCCGATTGACCCGGTGCCGCGCTGTCGCTTCTATGATCGCTGCCCACTGGCGGCAAAGGTCTGCGAGGATAATGATCACCCGCCGCTGGAGGATAAGGGCAGTGGGCACCATGTGGCCTGCTACCGGGTGTAGCCGCCGCACTACATGACACAACTTATGCGGTGGGCATCTGGACCACGAACAACACGAAATGAGCGAAAAGCACGAAACTGCAGGTACTGCCATGTATCAGGCGATCCCGCGTTTGGCAGGAGATATCGCCTCCGGCAGGGCGGAAAATCCCATTCTTTTTCACAAACATGTTGCACTTTGTGCAACATGTTTATCAAAAAGAAGAAATCCTCCGGCCTGCCGGAGGCGAATCGGGCCGTTTATCCAGGTGAACACCTGGTTCGGAACCGACCGCGTAAATCGTGTAAATTACATGCATTACACGATTATGAAATCGTAAGAGAATGTTGCCTCCGGACGGGCGGAATAGAACAGGTTTTTTGAAAAAATGTGGCTCGGAGCGCCACATTTTTTTCAAAAAGATAGAAATAGTACCATGCTGCCGCAGGCGAAACTAGCCTTCGGGCCAGGCACCAGACTGCAACAGTCCACACCGCGTACGTTGTGTAAATGACGCGGCAGCTACGCTGCCGCACTCCAGACTGCACACTGGCACATGATCTGCAAGTATGATATGTTATGTTTAGCAATCAGCAGCAAGAGAAGGAGCGGGCCAATGTCTTCGATCCAGTGTAACAAGTGTGGCAACGAGACCCGGACGGCAAAGCTGCTTACACCAATGGGGGAAATAACCGTAAGCGGTCCGGCAGGCAGCCAGGCATTGCCGGTTTCGGCGCAGGTGTGTGTGGCATGCGGACACATTGACCTCTATGCGCCGCAGAGTTTTGAACTGGCTGACCATCAACAGGAAAAACAGGCGGCCCCGCGTGGTAGCCTGATCTCCAACGACGAAGCCCCGCTCGGACTTCCCGATAGCTAAAACCGGCGCTGATCCGAGACCCCTACATCGGAAGGAGCAGTCCATGAGTGACGTAGTTGGCCGCATTTTCCTGCATGGTTTGGAGAGTAGCGGGCATGGCTTCAAGGCAAAACTACTGCGCAGTATCTTTCCCGCTATGCTGACCCCGGACTTTCATGGTGCGCTGGAGGAGCGGATGGAACAACTGGCGCCGATCATGACAGAGCGTCCGGCCTGGATTATTGTCGGATCCAGCTTTGGCGGGCTGATGGGCGCGCTCTTCGCGTGCCGGCACCCGCAGCAGGTGCGTAAACTGGTGCTGCTGGCTCCGGCACTGACGCGGCCCCAGTTTGCCGATGCTCCGCCTGCACCAGTTGCCGTCCCGGTTGTGGCCTACCATGGACGCGGAGATACGGTTATTCCGCTGGAGCCAACCCGCGCACTCGCCGAGCAGGTCTTTTCCAACCTGACATTTCATGTTGTGGATGATAATCACATGCTGCGTGCGACCGTCCAGAGCATCGACTGGCAAACACTACTGCGCGCCGCGTGATAAATCGTGATAGAATTGAAAACGGGCGTTCCAGCAGTCTAACCTTGCCGGAACGCCCGTTTTGCGTGGGAGCACCGCGTTACCGATGCCGCTCATTTTCCTGCTGGATCAGGCGGTGCAGCAATGTCTCCTCCTGCGCCTGATCAGCGTTTTGCTGCTCCTCTTCATCGCGGTGACGAGGCTTTTTCTGCTGCTGCTCTTCCTCGCCGTTCGGTGGGCGTTGTCCGGCCTCCGACTTACCTCCACGGCGACGAGGCTTCTGCTGCTCTTCCTCGCCGTTCGGTGGGCGCTCTTCGGCGGCCTGCTTACCCCCACGCGGTGGCATGGTCATCTCTTCACCATCATCATCGCTCTGCTGCCGGCGTGCTGCCTCTTCTTTGCCGTTGTGCTGTTCCTGATCATTGCCGGTGAACTGTGCAGGCTGCTGCGCATGCTCTTCCTCGCGTACATGCCCGTTCTGCTGTCCCGGTCGGTCGTTTTCCCATACCAGACGCCGGCGCGGCAGGTAACGGCCACCTTCGAGATCACGCACATACGCTGTTAGATCTTCGCGGAGCCGGCAGTGCAGATTCCAGGCTGCCGTCGGCTCTTTCGCACTACAGAGCGCCCGCACCTCGAGTGTCTCATCGGTAAAGCCGGTAACCTGTACGCTCGGTTCCGTTTCCTCGTCCCACTTCTCGGCGTTGCGCAGCAGTTCGTCAAACTTCTGGCGGATCTGCTCAACGTCTATCGTATAATCCACATAGAGATAGATTGGCTTGATCATATGCGAGCTGGTCTTCGACCAGTTCTCAACCGGATGCATCGTAAAATAGTTAAGCGGAACAATCACCCGGCGTTTATCCCAGGTCTGGATGGTCAGGTAGGTGTAAGTAATCGCCTCGATATAGCCCCACTGCCCCTCAAACAGCACATTATCGCCGATGCGCACCGGCTGGGTGATCGCAATCTGTAGCCCGGCAATGACATTCCCCAGCACGTTACGCGCCGCAAAACCGACAATAATACCAATCACGCCGGCGGAAGCCAGCAGCGACATCCCGATCTGGCGTAGCGAACTGAACTGGCTCAAAATAATGCCGGCGCCGATAAACAGCGCTATCAGGATCAGCACCCAGCGCGCGACGGCAATATATGTCAGGAGTTTGCGCTGCTCCGTCTCATCGTCGCTCCCCAGGCGCTGCGCATACCCGTGACCGATATAGTCGGAGAAGTAGGTAATCACCCGCATCCCCAGCCAGGTAACGGCGATGATGATAAGAACGGTGGTGAGAATATTAAAGGTACTGGCAAACGGCCCGGTCAGGGTCAGTAGTGCCTGCGACAGAAGCGAGAACACGAGAAGACCTGCAACCAGGGCAATCGGATTGGCAATATCATCCGAGAGGCCGCGTAGCCAGCTACTCTCGGAATAGTCTAACTTACGACTGAGGACTTTTTTCGCAAACCAGCGCGCCCCAACGCCATAACCTACCAGATTGCGCACCATCCAGCCCACAATCAGCCCTACCAGCAGCAGCCCCAACAACACCAGCCACTCCCACAGCGGAACATTGCCGGGAAGTTCCACTTTGGCCCAGGCAGGCATAATCCGATCCAGCACACCCGGCCCAAATTGCTGGTAGAGGGCCGGGATATTCTCGATGGTGTTGGCAGAAAATACCCAGACCGGCTCGGCATTGCCAACTTTCACGCGCTGCAACCGGATAGCGATATCCCGCCCGTCAAGGCGCAGGCTACCCAGCAGCAGACTACGCTGCGGGCCAGTCGAGCCGCTACCCTGTCCCGGTGTCACCACACCCTGACCATCGGGGCGATCCGAAATGGTCGCCCAGTTGATCAATTGCTTCTGATTAAGAATGTAATCCAGTTGCTGCACCAGGACCGGGGCGCGCGCGGCCTGGTTCTGGTCCGGAAACATGTTCAGGTTGAGGGCGTGCGCCGCCGCCATAAAGTTGCCATTCTGGCTGTTAATCAAAAAATATTCCAGGGCGGCCTGCGGCGTCTGGCGGTTGACCAGACCCTCGGGCGCAGCGAGACCCGCATTCAACTCGTCCAGCACATAGTAGGCCTCGTTGTACATACTTGCCCCGTTACCAGTCGCGCCCTCCTCTTCCTGTTCCTGGCCTTCCGGGGAAGATGACTGCGCCTGGAGGGGTACAGGCGCGATAACAAGTGCCGGCAGCATGCCGGCAAGGAGAGCGATACAACCGAAGCGATAACGATTGAACAGCGACCCGGTTCTGCGCAGGGTACTGGTTTGTAGACGCATGAGCAACTCCATCACTATAATGAGCTATTATTGAACTACTCGGAATTATCCGGTGATGAAGTCAGCAAGGATAGTGCCGGCGATAAATGCGTAGGGGCATAGGAGAGGGAGGAGTAGGGGCGCAACATGCTGCATCTTGCATATGCTCACATTTGATCTTTTGCACAAAAAAATCACACAGTGAATTTTTTGTGCAAAAGAAATGATTTGATCACCCACCGCGTAACGCGTGTTGCTCAACCTGCTCAGGCTTCCGCTTCCTCTTCGCGCACAAACCGCATCACGCGAAACGCCTCGGCAAAGGCGTACCCCTCTTCCGCACCGGTTTCCGCGTTGCGTTGCCGAATCCAGTCAGCCGATTCGGGGCTGACCTGTGATTTATGACAGAGAAGCGCGCTGATTTTGCGTTCCAGCGTGTCCGATATATCAACCTTGAGCGTAGGATGCAGCGTCAGGTTCAAATATACCTCCGAGACATGATGCGGCTCGTAGCCTTCAGCCAGCAACTCGGGGAAGGTCGGGCGTGTTTCCGCACTGGGAAAGACCGCGTAGATCGCTGCTTCCCCCGCCGCACGATGATCCGGGTGGTTGATGTAGCCATCGCCCACAAGCACCGTCGTCGGATCCTGACAGACCACACGATAGGGCCGGATCTCGCGGATCAGCCGGGTCAGGTCGCGGCGCAACTCCAGCGTCGGCTGAAGCACGCCGTCGGCATACCCCATAAACCGTACATCTTGCACACCAACAGCCGCCGCTGCCGCCAGTTGTTCCTCACGTCGCTGCAGCGTCAGTGCCACCAGGTCAACGCCGGGCGCATTACTCCCGGCAGAACCATCCGTCACCACACAGTACGTTACGTGAGCACCTTCATTGATCCAGCGGGCCACACTACCGGCCGTACCAAACTCAATATCATCCGGGTGGGCGGCGATAACCAGGATGCGCATTGGCTCTGTGTCTGTTTGTTTTTTCATCATAGTTGAGAATATACTACATTCTCCCCAGATCTGTCCAGAGGAATTTTGAAACTGTTCCCATACAGCAGCACGGACACCACCATCCAGAGCGGCAGGGTATATGCACAATCATGCTATAATCTCAGCATAGTGCTATTTATGTCCAGAACGCTCTTATAAACAGGAGTTATGCGGTCACTGATCCAAAAGGGAATGTCGCCTCCGGTAGGGCGGACGAGTCTATCCTTTTTCACGAACATGTGGCTCTGTGAGCCACATGTTCGTGAAAAAGATAAAAAGAGTACCATGCTGCCGCAGGCGAATCGAGCCGTTCATCCAGGCAAACGCCTGGTTTGGAATTGACCGCGTAACTCCTGTTATAAAAGGAAACATCATGACAATCGAACCTCTCGTGACCGAGTGTGTCGCGCAGTTCGAGACCAGTCACGCGGCGCGCGAACAGGCACTAACCACTTCGCGCGCGCTGGTGCGCCAGTGTGCCAATACGATTCGCGCGGCCCACCGCAAGCAGTTCGATGAAGCCGCGCAGATGCTGGAGCAGGCCGGCACCATCGTCGGCAACCTGCGCGCCGGGGTTGCCGACCAGCCGGGGTTGCTGACGGCCGGCTACACCCAGGACGCCCTCAAGGAGTATGCCGAGGCCTCGCTGGTCTATGCCTTTCTGACCGGGGGCACACCACCGTCAGTTAGCGAATTGCAGATTGAACCGGCCGCCTACCTCAACGGGCTGGCGGAAGCCGCCAGCGAACTGCGGCGCGCCATCCTGGATGGACTGCGCCGGGGTGAGGTGACGCGCGGGGAAGAGTTGCTGACGATTATGGACGATGTCTACAGCATGCTGGTTACGGTGGACTTCCCGGAAGCGGTTACGGGCGGGCTCCGGCGCACCACCGATGCGCTACGGGCCGTGCTTGAACGCACCCGTGGCGATATGACAGCGGCAATCCGGCAAGAGCGGTTGACAGAGGCACTGGCAGCGTTTGAGGCGAGGCTCGGAAGTCCGTAGCCTGTACTCCGTAGCCTGTGGTTTTTGTAAGTCAAGGGGAAATGAAAACATGGCCCACAAGTTTCGCGATCTCCGCGTATGACAGCAAGCCATGGATCCGGTAACGGATGTGTACCGGCTCACGCACAGATTTCCCCAGCACGAGCAGTTCGGCCTGACCAGTCAACTCCGCCGGGCCGCAGTCTCAATTCCACTCAATATTGCCGAGGGAGCCGGCAGCGAGAGCCCGAAGGAGTTTAAACGCTTCCTCGACATCGCAATTAGATCAACCTATGAAACGATGACGGCTATCGAAATAGCAATGAGATTAGATTATTGTGAACAGACGGCCATACCACCACTGATTGACCAGGCAAATTACATTGCGGCGATGATTGTAAAACTTTCGCGCAATATTCAAACATATTCCGACATAAAGACAGTTCGCGAGTTGATCGTTGAATACGTCACCAATGCAGAGATGGATACTGATGACTGATAACCAGCGCCAGGATGCCAACAACAGCATACCGACTACCGACCACGGACTTCGGGATACGGACTTCGGGATACGGACTTCGGGATACGGAACTGCCGCCCTGCCCGCTGCCGTCCTAGATGCGATTACGGCCTGTACAGAGGCCTGCCGCAGCACGCTCCAGCAGCTTGAGAATGACCGTGATCGCTTGCGGGCCGCGCTTGACCGGCGCATCCGTCCCGCACCCGATGGCCCCACACGGCGACTCTGCGCGGTTGATGGGGCGCATGCCACCGTGCCGGCTGCCGGCGCGACCTTTGCTGCCATTGCCGCCGCCGCTGTCGAGGAGGCCACCCTCACTGATCAGGAAGTGATTGTGCAACTGCTGCCCCCCGTGGAAGAACTGGAGAGTATCCTGGGCGGGTTGCGCTCTGTGCTGGAACTGCACCTGCTGGCACAACGGATTCGCGCCACCAGCAGCGGCCTGTTTGTTCTCGATGGGTCGTTCTACTCGGTGCTGCTGGAGATCAACCGGCTGCTGGTGCGTTATGCGCAGGACCATCGCGCCGGGAATCCGCCCGCCTGGTGGAACATCTTTCGCCCCCTGATCGAGACATTCTTCCTGGAAGAGGACTGGCGGCTGGTGCTGGAGTGCCGGCGTGTGGTGGCGCATCCCAAGTCGGCCACCGCTGCCGACGATGTGGCGGCACTGGCGCCCCACCTCAGCGGCACCATCACCGACCGGACGCTCTGGACAAGTGTACTCAACGCGGGCGAATACTCGCTGCCGGTTTCGCTGATTCGTCAGGACCGACCTCATCTGTTGACCGGCTATCGCAACCCGGTGCTCCCCGACTTCCGCCGGCGGCGTACGGCGATAGAGCATAGCTATGGGCAGCTCTATGTGCTCTACTACCGGCCCGATGCAACCGGCCCAGCCTATCGGCTGGAACTCCCCGCCGCGCTGATTGCGCGTGAGCCGCTAGGCGCGGTGCTGGCAACATTCCGGGGCGCGTTGCGAGTCAACACGGTACAGGAGCCACTACCGCAGTTCCTGGCCGACACAATCTGCCGGCAACTGGGGCGCGCGCTGGCTGCCACCGCCGAAGGTGCCCGCACGCGCCTGCAGCATGAGTTTGACCTGGGGCTGGTGCAGCGTTATCTGGGGCCGTATCGCACGCCACGCTAACTTCACAAGGAAGATGGTCTTGATTCCGGTTCATGGCAGCAGATGCCTGCGTACACGGAAACTGAAGGTTTGGTACTGGCGAAACAACGGTACAATAGAGCGAAACAGAAAGGAGACTGCTCATGACTCAATACCTTTCAAATAACCGGAACGACGCGGTAGGCGATCAAACCAGACGTTTGACCAGATGTGAGTCAGACTCGCCTGCGGCAGCATGGTACGTTTTGATCTTTTTTCACAAAACATTTTCACGTTGTGAAAATGTTTTGTGAAAAAAGGATGGTATTTTCCGTCCTGCCGGAGGCGGTAGCCCCTTCCAGGGGAGTGACCGTGTACGTCATCTTATTTGACACGAGTTACGCGGTGGTTCATCAAACCGGGCGTTTCACCCGGTGAACGGCAGAATCGCCTGCGGCAGCATGGTACGTTTTGATCTTTTTCACAAAAATTTTGCACGAGGTGCAAAATTTTTGTGAAAAAGAATGGAATCTTCCGCCCTGCCGGAGGCGAAATTTCCTTTCGGGTGAGCAACCGCGTAAGTCGTGTTATTTGAAAGGTATTGGCTCATGACTACCCTGACTTTTGACCAGATCCTCACCAGCACCCGCCGGCTTGCGCCTCACGAACGGGCGGAACTGATTGCCCGGCTTGCCCGAGAGCTTGCTGAACAGCCCACTGTTGCGCCACCAGCAGATGGATGGACACGCTGGCAGCAACTGCGAACCGAGATCGCAACGCTGTATCCCCATGCCGATATTAGTGGGCAACTCGACGCTGACCGCCGCGAGCGTGATGCCATGCTGACCGGACGTGAGGCAGCCGACGATGTACACTCTTGATGCCAACATTTTGCTGCGTGATCTCGATACGCGCAGCCCCCAGTATGCGATGTGCCACGCGCTGCTCGAACGACTCCAGTAGCGCGGTACACTTCTGGTTGAGCCACTCATTGTTTTAGCAGAAGTTGCTGGTTCCGCCAGTCGCGAATTGTGCGATCCAATACGTGGCCGTATTGCTGCCACTGCCCTGCTGAGCTTCCCACATAGCACGTTTGTAACGATTAACGGGATTCTGGCGAACGAAGCTGCGGACATCGCCGCTGATTATGCGCTGCGGGGCATGGATGCGATCTATGTGGCCGTGGCCCGGCAGTACCGCTGCACACTTGTCACGCTCGACACAGAGATCGAACAGCGGGTTAACAGCATCGTAACGGTGCAGACACCCGCAGAGGTGCTGGCGCAGTTGGCCGATAATGATGACAATACCGATTAAACTCTGCTCGACTTGTAGAACGCGTTTCTGCATCTATTCGTTCGCTTCTTCTCGCGCGGATTAATCCACCGATGAATAGGGCATCTGTACTTCGGGCAGCAGCAACTGCTCCTCCGCTACCTCATCCTGCTCACCTGCCCGCAGCCAGGTGACAAATCGCCGGCGTTGCGCATCATCACCCAGCGCAGCCAGCCGATCCCCGGCGTGCAGAAAGCTCGTCGCATCGGGGTTGACCAGCACCTCGGTGCCACGCACAATCGCAACAATGGAAGCCCCCGTACGCTGCCGGATGTTAAGGCGGCCAATTTGCTGATCAACGTAGCGCGAGTTGGACGAGAGTTGATACCATTGCAGACTCAGATTTGCCGCCGCGCTCCGTAGCGTGCTCAGCAACTGTCCATCATCCTCGGCATGCTGCCAGGGCGCGTACCGCTCGGAGTGAACGGCGTCGATGTAGCCCTGGATCGCCTCACCCATTACCCCCAGCCGCAGCAGCGTCTGGCGCAGGATCTCCAACCCGCCCTCAAAGTTGGGCAGAATAACATCGTTTGCGCCGCTGTCATACATGCGCGGCAGATCCTCAGTCCGTTGCGCCAGCGAAATAATCGGCACATGCGGACAGATATCGCGGACATTCTGCAAAATCATGTGCTGAGTCGCCGGGTCGGGCACGGTAATGGCAACGACACAGGCCACGTCCAGTTGCGCCCCCCGGAGCACCGCTTGATTGGCGGCATCGCCAAAGATAACCATCGCCCCATTCGCGCGTCCCTGCTGCACACGCATCCAGTCCTGCTCAATGACCACAAACGACTGTTCCAGTTCCTGCATCGCCTCAACCAGATGTTGCGCAATATGCCCATACCCACAGACGACCACATGCCCGCGCATACCACCGGGCACCTCCGGTTGCTCACTGCCGGGACGGAGCGAGCGTGACGGCAGCCGGCGGTCAAGCAACTCCGCCAACGGATCGATGCCGCGCAGCAAGAAGGGCGTTGCCAGAACCGAAAGCAGTGCGCCACTCAACGTCATCCCATAGATATAGTTGTCCAGGACGCCAAGCTGCACGCCCTGCTCAGCGAGGATAAACGAGAACTCGCCGATCTGCGCCAACCCGGCTGCAACCAGCAGAATTGTCCGCCGCGTATAAGCAAATGCCCAGAGCACCGCCGCCGTCACCAGGAACTTGCCGAGCACAATCACTGTGGTAAGTAGCAGAACAATTCCCAGATTATCCCAGATAAAGCGCGGGTCAATTAACATACCAACGGAGACGAAAAAGAGAATAGCAAACACATCACGCAGGGGCAGAATCTCACCCAGAATGCGATAATGCACCTCCGACTCCGAGACAACCAACCCGGCGACGAAAGCACCGATCGCCAGCGACAGCCCAAACACCTGCGTCGCCAGCAACGCCGTACCCAACGAGAGCACCAGCGTTGCCAGCAAAAACAGCTCGCGCGAGCCACGTTGCGCAATGTGGGTCAGCAGCCGGGGAAAGAGCCGCCCGCCCAGAAAAATCATCAGCGCAAAGAAGATCGCCGCGCGTCCAAGCGCCCAACCCACTTCCACCAGCGGATTGCTGCCCGCCTGTCCCGCCGTCAGCGCCGGTAGCAGCACCATGATCAACACTGTGCTTAGATCCTGCACCAGCGAGATGCCGGTGGTAATCTGCCCATGCTTGCTGCCCAGTTCGCCCCGATCCATCAAGAGCTTGAACAGCACCGTCGTCGAGGAGATGGCGATAATGCAGCCGAAAAACAATCGCCAGGCCCAGGGCCATCCCAGCAGCGTGCCAACGCCAACACCCAGCAGAATCGTCAGCCCAACCTGACCGACCCCTCCTGTCAGGGCCACACGCTGCACCCGGCGCAACTGATCCACTGAGAACTCGACACCGACCCCAAACATCAACAGGACCACACCGATTTCGGCCAGCAACTGAATGCGCTCCAGATCGCCCACCATCCCCGGTGTGTAGGTACCCACGACAATCCCCGCGACCATGTAGCCGATAATTGACGGCAGGCGCAGCCGTACTGCCACAATACCGCCCACGATCGCCGCAAGCAGGGCAACGGTTAAATCCTGAATAATCAGCGCATCTCCCATAGCACCTCCGCTTCTCAATGCATACGGCAAGGAGGCGACGAAACCGGGCATGCTGCGCCGCTTCGTCACCTCCTCAGGTCCGCTTTCACTATGCCATGCTCTGCATCCGGACGCAAGCCGCTCGTGCCGCACTGCCAAAAACGAATATGCTATAATAGAGGCGCAGCCAATGCGCATACGAGGAGGACTTATGTCAGGTCATACCAAATGGCATTCGATTCGACACACCAAAGGAGTGGTCGACCAGCGCCGGGGAAAGCTATTTACCAAGCTGGCGCGTGATATTACCGTCGCCGTGAAGGATGGCGGCAATGGTGATCCCGATATGAACTTTCGCCTGCGACTGGCCATTGATAAAGCCAGGCAGGCCAATATGCCCTCGGATAACATCCAGCGCGCGATTGATCGCGGCCTGGGCAAAAGTGCTGATGGTGATCTGGAGGAGATCTATTACGAAGGGTACGCGCCCGGTGGGGTCGCCCTGCTGATTGAAACATCCACCGACAACCGCAATCGCACCAACTCCGATGTTCGCTCAACCCTGACCAAGAATGGGGCCAGTCCGGGCGAACCCGGCTCGGTGGCCTGGATGTTCGATCAGAAAGGGTTGATCACGCTTGATCTCACTGACACCAACCTGGAACCGGACGAGGTGACGCTCCAGGCCATCGACGCAGGCGCTGAGGATGTCGAGGTCTTTGACCAAACCCTCGAAATTTATACCGAGTGGACTCAACTCAACGATGTACGCCAGGCCCTCTCAGATATGGAACTGCCGATCACCAATGTTGAGAAGGCGATGCGACCCAAGACTATGGTTCAACCGGACGAAAAAGAGGCGCTGCAGACGATGCGCCTGCTGGAAAAGCTGGAAGATCTGGACGATGTGCAGAAGGTCTACAGCAATCTGGAAATCAGCGATGAGATGGCAGATAGTTACAAGCCCGAATAGCAGCAAGGTTGTTCATGCGTACACTTGGAATTGACCCGGGTACGGCCATCATGGGATGGGGCGTCGTCGAGGAAATGGGGGGCGGCGCGCTGCGGCCGATTGCCCACGGTGTGCTGACAACTCCCTCGGGGAGCGAACCGGCCCACCGGCTGCTGCTGCTCTACCAGGGACTGACCGGCCTGCTGCAGGAGTATCATCCCAATGCCGCCGCAGTCGAAGAACTCTTCTTTTCGCGGAATGTCACCACGGCGCTGGCGGTCGGGCAGGCGCGCGGTGTGGTGCTCCTCGCACTGGCCCAGGCTGATATTCCGATCTACGAGTATAAACCCAGGGCAGTCAAGCAGGCAGTTTCCGGGTATGGTGCGGCGGATAAGCGCCAGATGCAAGAGATGGTGCGCCTGACCCTCGGTCTGGACGCACGCCCCAGACCCGACGATGCCGCCGACGCGCTGGCAATTGCCGTCTGCCACGCCTACACCGCCCCGATGCTGCGCCGCATCGCCAACCAGTGACGCCTGTTGCCGGAATACACTACACGGACGATAACCCATGTCCCGATCCCACAGTAAAAAACGCAAACGTTCCATACCGCCGGAAACCACCGATCTGGAGGAGATTTCTCCCCGGCAGTTCCTGGTGCGCAACCCGCAGGTCCGCCCGTTTCTTAAAGGCGAGGGCCACTTCGACGGCAACCGGTTTGAGTTGACCACCTGGCGGCGCGAGGGACTGCTGGCGCGGTTACGGGCGCACACCTTCACCGTGCATACCCTGGATGACCGGATCGCGGAACTACCACCACTCCCACCCACCATGCCGGTTGGTGCTCCCTGCAGCCGTCCCGTAAGTAGTAGCGAACGCTACAGCTTCTTCGATCCGCAAACCCTGACCTGGACCGCGATTGAAACCCAGAAAGAGCATGGTCAGCCGGAGGTGCTGCTACACGCCGGCTGGATCATTCGGCGGCGGCGCGGACGCGGCCCGGCCTCCTACTACCGTGTCACCTGCGAACGTAGTGGAGGCGCCGGCATCCTCCCCCTGAGCGAAACCGAGGCGTTGCTGGCCGGCTACGCCCACGCAACAGCGGTAGATCAGCCGGCCTTGCCGGTTAATCGTACCGCGCAGTACTACCACCTGCCCACCATCCCGCTGCCACCGCCGCACCATCAACTGATGCAACGCCTTGGGCAGCAGACTGAGCAGGGCCGGCAGATTGATGAGCAGGGCTGGCCGCTGGCGCGTGAGGTCTATGCACGGTTGGGACTTACGCTGGAAGAGCCTGAAACATAAATGGCACGAGTTACGCGGTCACGAACCCGGAAGGAAATCTCGCCTCCGGCAGGACGGAAGATTCCATGCTTTTCCACAAAAACGTTGCACCTTGTGCAACATTTTTGTGGAAAAGATAAAAGCGTACCATGCTGCTGCAGGCGAGTCTGGCTTCCATCGGGTGAAACGTCCGGTTTGAATGTCAACTATGTAACTCGTGTAAATGGGACGAACGCCCGGGTTTAAACCCGGGCGTTCGTCTTTGTCGTCTGTCAGTTGTTAGTGCGGACACTACTCACCGGCGCGACCCTGCTCGGCCTTGAGCCGGGCAATCAACTCCTGCAGCGCCAGGTAGGATGGGCGTGGGCTCCAGTCACCCTCCAGGATGCCGAAGGAAGCCTGCTCATGCAGCGGCTCTGGGGGATCATGCTTATTCCAGAGCACGGCAAAATTCAGGTTCCAGAGGAACACATTTCCAACCCAGGGATACTCCTCATAGGTTCGCTCGATGGAATCGGCAATATATTCGGCCTGTTCCTCAAACGTGATCTGGTTGCCAAACTCATACCCCGGCGTGACATTCTCAGTGGCCCAACCAAACTCGGTGATCCACATGTTATGTTCACCCATGCCAAACTCTTCCATCACACTGCGTACATTCTCAATGTGGCGGAAGTAGAAGGTGGGGTGATCCGTCCAGCCCTCAGCACTACTGGGATTGTCCGGCCAGAGTGTGTCGGGCGGGTTGGCCGAACCGCCGGGATGTACCGCCTGCACATCGAAGTGTCCATCAATGATGCCGTCCCGATAGGCATACATCGCACGGTAGTAGTCCATATCTGAGATTGCAATATTGGGATCGGTGACACCCGTCGAAGAGGGCGCACCCGCTACCACAAAGGCGTCAGGGTTGACCGCCTTGATCCGGTTGTAGCACTCGATCAGGATCTCGACATACCGACCGGCATCCTCGATCTCGATACGCCCGCCGGTTTCGTGTGCCAGGTTCTGCTCATTCCAGATCTCATAGGCCTGCACCTTATCGCCGTAGCGCAGCGCCATCGCTTCGACGAAGTTGCCCAGCGTGGCCGGATCTTCCGGCAGGCCATCACTTCCATCAGCCGTGTACACTGCCGGCGACCGCACAACACTGATCAGCAGCTTCAGGCCATACCGATTGGTCGCTTCCACCACAATATCGAGCTGATCCCAACCCCACTCCTCAACCGGCCTGGTCGGGTCTTCGATATCTTTCCAGTGGATCTGCTGCCGAATCCAGTCAAACCCCGCATTCTGGGCCAGTTGCAGCGCACGCTCATGATCGGTGTAGAAGAGATGCGCCACCACGCCGAAATTGAGGTAATTCGTCTCTTCCGGTTCCTCAGCAGCCACGTCTTCTTCAGGTTCTGTAACAGGCTCCTCGGTCAGTTCAGGCGCTACAGTTGGCTCCGCATCTGCGGGGACATCGGGAGTCTCGGGCGTGGAAATAATCTCAGCGGTTGGAACATCGGACGGCTGCTCGGCCGTCTCCGTATTGTTGCCACAGGCGACCAGCAGCGGCAGCAACAGTGCCAGGATACCAAACAGACGCAGGATACCCGGTCGAAACAACCCAAGCTTCATTGGTATGCCTCCTCGAAAAGTATAGATAGAGCGAATGTATTGTCTCTACGGTAAGAAAATGAGGACGGGAAGCACATATCGTGCTCCCCGTTCCTCGCACTACTCTTTATACAACAATCCGGATCAATTAAGATCGCGTGACCTGGTAGCCGGCAAGAATCCTAATTCTTGGGCATGTTCTGGATCGCATTGTATGCCGGACGGGGACTCCAGTCACCATTGAGCACGCCAAACGATGCCTGCTCGTGGAACTCATTGCCCTGGGAACGCCACGGCACAGCAAAGTTCAGGTTCCAGAGGAACATTCCACCCATCCAGGGAGCATACTCATAGCGGCCCTTCTGGAAAGCACGCACAACCCACTCGGCCTGGAGCTCGTACGAGATGCTATTGCCATACTCATACCCAGGGGTATTATTGGCCGTAGCCCAGCCAAACTCGGTCATCCAGACCTGCCGGTCGCCCATGCCGTTCTGGACCATCACATTCCGAATATCCTCAACCCGGCGGAAGTAGAACTCGCGGCTCTCGCGCCAACCCGGTCCAGGACCAGGATTGTCCGGCCACATTGCGTCGGGCGGATTATACTGCCCACCCGGATGCATCCCGACGACATCGACATGATCGCGGAACTTCTGATTGGAGAACATCTGCCGCGTAAACACCACATCGCTCAGGGCAATGTCCGGGCGGTTGGTCTCGGTTGAAGTCGGCGCGCCACTGACAACAATCGCGTAGGGATCATTGGCTTTGATGGCGTTGTAGGCTTCGGCCAGCAGATCGACATAGTAGCCGGCATCGGCCACACGCCCACCAACACCACCATCCCGGCTACAGTCGCCGCCATTCTCACAGGCGCGGTTCTGCTCGTTCCAGATCTGGTAAGCCTGGACACGACCTTGATACCGCGCGGCCATCTGCCCCATAAAGTCGGCAAACGTGCCAAAATGTTCGCGGGCCGGCAGGCCATTGGAACCGTTCGACGTTGCCCAGGATGGTGATCGCACAACGCTGATTAACAGGTTCACGTCGGCATTGTCGGCATCCGCCACGATATTGTCCAACTCACCCCAGAAGATCTGCCCGGAGCGATCATGCATGTCGGCCCAGGCAATCTGCTGGCGAATCCAGGAGATGCCCGCATTCTTCGAGAGCGTCAGCACGCGGTTGCGATCCTGCCAGCCGGTTCCCTGACCGAAGAGATGCGCGTTGAAGCCATAGACAAACGGCCGGGGCAGCGACTGATCCGCCGGACGTGAGCGGAACGCATCGTTCCCCTGGTGGTTGGCATCGCGGTACTCATTCCCCAGCAGACCAAGCAGAATGCGGTACTGTGGATCAGGCTCATCCGGGTGCCACTCCATGCGCTGGCGCTCAAAATACTGCACCCAGTAGGTATTGCCGTCGGCCTGGTTAACCTCCTGGAACTGCTCCGAGAGCGGGCGACCAAACACCTCAATCCCACCGTTATTCAGCCAGAAACTGCGGAAGGGCGCCGGCGAGTCACGCAGCGTGTGCTGCGTCACATCGTCCCAGGTACCATCACCCGGATTACCCACCGGGCGGAAGGGCTCTTCGTTCTCACGCCCCTCGACCAGTTTGCGGCCCAGCAAGCGCCCCAGCACATAGAAATCGTTGTTTTGCCGGCCGTACAGTTCCGGGTGCTCCTCCAGGATCGCCCGCTCAAAATACTGCACGCGATAGAACTTGCCCGGCTCGGTAAAGCTCTCCTCGATAAAAGGCTCGGCAATGGGATACCCATACACGAACAGCGCATTCGGCGTGTTCTTCCAGGTCTCCAGGAAATAGTTTACGGCGGCGTGACCAGTCTGCTCAAAATAGCGCGCCTGTGGTGGCGGATAGGTATCCGGCACACCCGGCTGCGCCTTGCCTGCCTGCGGTGTAGCAACCAGGGTTGAAATAATCGCAACAAGCAGCAAAGCTGGAAGTATGCGACGAAGCATGGCTATCTTCTCCTTAAAAATAAAAACTCTCATGTACCTACAACTGACGACGATGTAAAGCGTTTGTGCCTCTGTAGCAATTATAGCAGCGTCGGATGATACCCTTCTGAAGCCGGCCTGAAGAGGTGATTACTGTTCCATGACTCACGCTAGTGCTACACACTCGTGTGCATGACGATGGTGTCAAACATCTGGTTACACCCCGGCGATCTCCCGGAGCGCAATGGTGACAGCCTCGACTGGAGTGTTGGCGGGGATGACATGGGGCTGACCGGCGGCATCATCTCCCAGCGACCAGGTTTGCAACCCGATAACCCGACGGCCGCACTTGCGGGCCAGCGCAATCTCCGAGAGGGTACCATACTCACCACGAACGGCAATCACAACATCGGCAGTTTGCACAATCAACACATTACGCGCATGCCCGATGCCGGTTGGGATGGCAATCCGGACAAAAGGATTGGCTGTGCTACGTTCACTGCCGGGCAGCAAGCCCAGCGTCAAGCCACCCGCGAGCGTTGCACCCCGGCAGGCCGCCTCCATAACGCCGCCAAGACCACCGCACACAAGCAGCGCACCGGCACCGGCAATGTGACGACCAACTTCCTCGGCCAGCGCCGCCGTTGCTGCATCACACACACCGGCACCGCAGACTGCGATAATCGGCTGCCGGTGTTTACTATCTTCTATCGTTGGTCGCAACACCAGGAAGTAGTTGCCTTGCTAGCGCGGAGAGGCGTTCAATTACTGCTCTACATCGACCTGTTTGAAAACCCGCACATACTCAGCGCGGGGAACCGGGCGGGAGTAATTATAGTGTGAGGAACAATCAGCGTCAAGCGCCACATGAGCAACACGTTTCATCGCCTGATACCGGAATACCGCTACGCTACACAGTAGAATTATCCAGACCGGAACACAACCGGCAGGTAGATCTTCGCGGTATTTACCAAATTCTAATGTTTGAGAATTATAAAGTTGTTTTACCAGAGGCATGACGCGGCATTGAGGGCAGCAACAAGGCTCCATAGCACTACGCTATGGAGCCTGATACTGGAGCGGGAGACGGGACTCGAACCCGCAACCACCTGCTTGGGAAGCAGGTGCGCTACCATTGCGCCACTCCCGCATGTTGGCATGCATTATAGCACGCACAACGTACGTTGTCAATCATGTTGCCTGCTCAGCCAGTAACAGCGCTACTCAAGGTTGATTTCAATACCACCCACCATGCCGGCTACGAGATTATAGATAAACGCAGCAAGCGCACTAAAAATCCCACCAAGAACAGCATAGATAACAATACCGATGATATAGCCGATTATACCAAACCCGGCAACCATGCCAAAAACCTGCGCACCCTCACGACCACCGGCCCCTAAACCGGTTATCCCACCAATCAGAAGTTGCAAGAGTAGAACCAACCCACCAAGGATCACCCACATCAGCGCATAGGTAACAGCCCCAACCTTGAACGCCGATCCAATCCCAATACTTCGAATGGCTCGCATACGTCCTCCTTCTCTTCTTGATTGAACTACTACGAAGCGGATGGTACCAGACGATATCCTACGCCCCACTCGGTCAAGAGCAACTTGGGGTTGCGGGGATCTTGCTCCAGTTTGCGCCGCAGATGCCAGATATACACCTTGAGATAGTCATTATCCTTGGTGAACTCCTGCCCCCACACGGCACGCAGCAACTGCTCATGCTCAACAACTTTACCGGCATTCTCCGCCAGGATCATCAAGAGCTGATACTCCGTCGGTGTCAGATCGACCAGTTCGCCGCGCACCGATACCTCGCGCTTCTGCTGGTCAATCTGGATCTCGCCATTCCCGGCAACGATAGGGCGGTACGCAATGGGCACACGCCGCAACAGCGCCCGAATCCGCGCCGACAACTCATCCATATTGAAGGGCTTGACCAGATAGTCATCCGCGCCCTTGTCCAGGCCGGTGACAATATCAGCACTCTGCACTCTTGCTGTCAACATCAGAACGGGAACCCGCGAAAACTCGCGGAGCCGGCTACATGCCTCTAACCCGTCCATCTCCGGCATCATAACATCAAGCAGAACCAGATCCGGCTGCTGCTCACGCACAGCCGCGATGCACTCCAGGCCATTGGCAGCCTGGATAACGGTATACCCTTCATGTTCCAGGCTAATACGGATCAATTCCCGCAGTCCTTGATCATCATCTACAACCAGGATGGTACGCTGCTCCATTGCGATCCTCACGCTGCTACTCTACTGGCGCAGTGCTGTTGATTCCTGCTGCAACCTGGCGAAAACTGTCGTAATATCTTCCAGGGTCAATTCGCCTACACGGATATAGCGGATACGGCCCTGCGCGTCAACGAAATAACTTGTCGGCAGAGGAAATAGACGGTACGCGGTTGATACTTCACCTTCCATATCGAGCGCAACCGGGTAAGTGATACCATACTGCTGGGAAAACTCTCGAATATCATCCTTGGTACGTCCCTGAGCGATTTCATTATTAGCCAGATTTATCCCAATAATGGTAAACCCCTCATCGCGGAGTTCTTCATAGGATGCCTGCAATGCGGGCATTTCTCGGCGGCATGGCTCACACCAGGTTCCCCAGAAGTTCAACAGAACAACCTGACCGCGATAATCTGCCAGTTGAATATCAGTGCCGTCGAGGGTTGGCAGGGTAAAATCGGGAGCGGGACGATCCACCTCAGCGACTACAACATCCATGCCCGCCACCTGATCCGCCTGCTCACGTCCGGTCAATGTCCAGGTGACGGCAATCACAATCAGGGCAACGACCACACCAGCGGCAATGTACAGCAACTCGCGGGAGCTAAGCGAACGCCGGCCCTGGGCCGACTCCGGCGACTGCTCCGGCGTAGCGATACCGATGCTGACATCATACTGCCGCCGGCGCTGCGGATCGGACAAGACATGGTAGATCTGCTCAAGTTCAGCCGTACGTTCGCGCGCCACCCGCAGCATATCATCACCCATATGCGCCACCCGTTCCGGGTTGTAGCGTTCACGCTGCTGCGCATAGGCTGCGTCTATCTCTGCCTGACTGGCGTTCTCATCAACTTCTAACCGCGTATAGTAAGTACTCATAAGTTATAAACGAACGCAATCCCTATTTTAACATAGTTTCGACCTTCATTGATCAAAAACTTGCTAAAATATTTAGCTATTGCCGACAGACTATAAAACCGGATAGGGCCCCAAAGGGAGTGATGAGCAGACGACCCAGACAGCCGTAGGGGGCATTCGATGCACCGGGTAGGGCCCCAAAGGGAGTGATGAGCAGCGTGATTGTCGCATCAGAAAGCCTTACATTTCACCACTATCAGTACGAGCGTGGCACCACCTAAAACCGACGAACACGGCAGTGCGGATCGTTCGTAGTACCCCCCTCAGGAATTCGCCGCGTCTGCGCCATACTGCTCGATCAGTTGCTGCGCCTCGAAGAGTTCACCCTGCCCGGCAGTAGGCAAATCCAGGACCGCATACCACTGTTCCAGCGCCGCTTCTGTCTGCGGTGGGTCAGCATTTGCCAGACACACACCCAGGTTGAGCAATGCCCGTGGATTCGCGGCATCCTGCGCTACAGCGCGCTGCGCTTCCGCCAATCCCTCCTCAACATAGGCCGCGTCATTTACACCTTCGCCATACTTACACAGGCTGGCCGCCAGATCCGCACGAACCACAACATTATTCGGCTCAAGTTCCAGTGCCGCACGGTAAGCTTCACCGGCTTCGATCCAGCGGGGCAACCGCTCCTGGTAAAGTTCGCTCTGAGGAATCTGCTCCCGCACAATCTGCACGCTGTCATAGAGCAGATTCCCCAGATTGATCCAGGCATTGACGTTATCAGGCACCTGCTGCGCAACCATACGTGCTTCGGTAATCTGATCCTCAAAGCTGTTCATAAACTGCGCCTGCTGTGCCTGCGCATCTCCACCGGTAGACGGTTGGGCCTCTGTGCCACTCGCCGCCGAAGGTTGCGGGCTATTCAGCGTTGTGATAAAGAGACTCATCAGCAACACGACAAAGGTTGTCACACCGACAATCGCAACCGGAATTGACCAGGACGACCGCGCAGGTTTCGCACCTGCCCGGCGGCCACTCTTCCGGGTCGCGGACTGACGGGTCATGACGGGTTGCGGGTTAAACGAACGGGGCCGCTCTTCCCCCCTGGCCGGCGGTAGCGGCCGATAGTCAAGCAGTGGTTCTCCCGACTGATCGACGGTAGTTTCAGGTTCAGCGGCAACGCGAGGGCGTCGTTCTTCGTCGTATGTTGCCCGCCGCACCGGATCACCCAGCACAGCGTAGGCCCGCTCGATATCATCACGCTTTTTGCGCGCAATCTCAACCAGTTCCTCGGCTGCATTTTCCAGCGCAGCCGGATCGTAGCGTGAACGCATCCGCTCATACGCCGACTGAATAGCTTCCTGATCAGCGTTCGGATGAACCTGAAGGGTTTCGTAATGATCCTGCATACCTGTTCAGAAGTATCTTCCATTGAGACGGTAGGGCGACCCAAGCATCGCCCTACCGGACTGTTATCAGTTAAACAAAAGCCGTTTGTTAGCGGGCCACACCGCGCCAACCCAGCCGTCCTGCCAGACCGGACAGGCCACGTGGCAAGCGCGCCGACTGCCCGCTGAGGCGTGACTCGCCTTCCAGGTGGCGACGCATCAGTGCAATGAACCCACCCAGCACGCCAATCCCGACACCCATCCAGACCAGCAACACCAGCGGCTTGGTACTGACACTGATTACCGCTTTCTCCGGCTGTATCGGCAGATCCAGGCCATTGATCTTGAGGAAGACCAGTTGCATCTCCGGACGAATATTGGTCAGCACAATTTCGTGACCGCCGGGGAGCGTCGCCGGTACTTCCTGGAACGCCACATCCGGATCAGCTTCATTGGCAACCAGACGCAGGACGGGGGTTATAGTGTGTTCTTCACCCTCATACAGCACATTGAGGGTCGCACCCACCTCAGCCGTATCGCCGGTCATCATTGCGGCCATATCCAGATTATATTCCGTGAAGGTAATCTCATACGGTCCCGCCGTGACCTGCTGATCCTTCGCCAGCATCGGCTCATTTGGGTCCGTTTCCGGCAGGTACTCAGCCGGTGCAATGTAGAGATCCTTCCAGAGATAGCTCTTGACCGAGGGGGTCTGCACAACCGCGCCCCACTGCCGATTGACATACATATGCGGCTGCGCACTAAAGGCCGTGTTGCCGTTGCTGACTGTCAGGTCAAGAATACCTTTGCCGTCGGGCGTGTCTTGCCAGCCGTTAAAGGTGATATCGTGGTCATAGATGCGGGCCGTCTCACCCGGACTAAACACAAGCCGCTCTTCCGGAGTCGCATAGGCCGTTGAGCCAACCACTCCCAGCATAAAGACAGCGATACCGAGATGGGCCAGGTAGCCGCCAATGCGCATCCAGCCGCTCCGCAGCGTCCGGATAATCATAATCAGGTTCGCCCCGGCCGCAAACACACCCAGACCGACATACGCCAGCGACAGATTATCGCGCACGTCCAGGAAGAGCGCAAAACAGGTAGCACTAACCGCCGCCACCGCCGGCCAGCGTAGTGCGCGCAGCAGATGCCGAAGGTTGGAGTCCCGCCATCCCAGCAGCGGCCCGGCAATCATCAGGGCAACAATTACAATTCCCAGCGGCGGTGTCGTACGCTGGTAGAAACTGGGAGCCAGGCTAAACCGTCCATCCTCGAAAGCTTCCCCACCCATCGACGTGCCGTCGTCAATTTCAAAAGTTGCGCCCAATGCATCCTGCAGGGTGTGCCCCACCCCCGGAATGGCCGAGATCACCGGCATCGAAGTTCCAACGCTGACCAGCGCAGCCACCAGCACAACGGTCAACATCCCCAGCACAAAGAAACTGTCGCGGGAGAAGAACTTATCGCTCAACGCCTTCGTGGGAATATCGCGCCAGCGCAGCACCATCAGAACCGTGCTGACCCCGACCAGCAGCAAGAGGAAGCCGATCAGTGCGCTATACAAGCCCTCCGCCACAAACGAGTGAACCGAGAAGTTCGCATAGACCCCACTGCGTGTGAGGAAGGTCGCATACCAGACCGCGAGGTAGACAAAGATAGCCAGCAGAAAGTTACTGCGCCGTAGCCCGCCATGGGTCCGCTGCACCAGCATACCATGGAGCAGTGCCGTCAGCAGCAACCAGGGCACCAGCGAGGAGTTTTCAACGGGATCCCAGCCCCAGTAACCGCCCCATCCAAGCGTCTCGTATGCCCAGTAGCCCCCCAGCAGCAGCGCCAGCCCCAGAAACGCCCATGCCGCCAGCGTCCAGGGCAGCGCGCGCGTCACCCAGGTATCATAATCACGCCGCAGCAGACCACCTAGCGCAAAGGCAAACGGAACCGCCGCCAGTGCATAACCCACAAACAGAATCGGCGGATGGATAATCATCCAGAAGTTCTCGAGGGTGGGATTGAGCCCCCGCCCATCCGGTGGTGTCAGCGCTGCACCGGTTTCCGGATCAACCGTCGGTACAAAGGGGTTGAGGACGAGCATAAACCCGAGCATAGTTGCCAGGAGCAACATCATCACGGTGAGCACATATGGCTCAAAGTGCCGGGTACTGCGCACGAGCAGCAGTGCCGCCACTGCCGTCAAGAGTGCCCAGATCGCAAAACTGCCGGGTTGTCCGGCCCAACTGGCCGCGATAGTAAAGAACGTCCCCAGACTCAGCGAACTGTAGTTATTCACATAGGCAATATCGAAACGATGCGCCAGGAATAGAGAAACCAGCAGCACCCAGACCGTACAGATCGCGGCAAATGCACCATAAGCACCCGCTCGTCCATAGTCCAGGGCCGCCTGCCGTCCGCGTGTCACCAGCGCATAGCTACCGCTTGACAGCAAAGCAAGCGCGATGCCGGCAACGATTAGTATGGTACCGAAGAAATACATCAGCCCAACCCTCCTAGATAACTGCGTGTTACCAGTGGTGCTACGCTAGAACGACGCACTGCTACCCGCCACCTCTTGATACTTCGAAGGACACTTCACCAACAAACTCTCGGCCATAAATGCCTTCTCAGCGGCATCATAATGACCAACGGCAACAATACTGATAGCCTGCTCAAAGTTTGCCGGTCGGGGCTCAGCCGAGACGACCCTGACCTGTTCGCCATCCTCATCCTCAAGAATGAATGTCCAGCGCCCCTGCGTATCATACTCACCCGTACTGCCCAGAAAGCCCGCAAGCTGCACACTGCGACTGCTGCTCGTGGCTTCGCTGACACTATGAGTGTAGGAGCGAAACGCATCCTTGAAGCCAAACACGCCATAGATAATCGCAATCAGGATAATACCGACACCCGCGATGTGCAGCGGTTTCAGGTGGAAACCGCGCTTCTGGTTAGAAATTGTGTTTACGGCCATACCAACTACACTCCTCACGCTTCGTGCAATTCTTCCGCCTGCCGCTCCACCGCCGCCGGTCGCTGCTGCACACGCAGGGTCGCTGTCGGTTGCGGCACCTCTTCACGTTCGGGCCGCCGGTCCAACCGCTGCCGCAACGCGCGCGCCTGCGCATCAATGCGCCAGAGATAAAAGAAAACGCCGATCCATACTGCCAGGGCCACGGCCATGGCGACATAGATTGCAATCCCTGCTTCAAACATCATACCAGTGCCCCCTCTCGCCGCTCAAGATCCCACTGCACCCCAAGCAGATTCGCCCGCACCTGCAACATCCAGAGAAACAGTGCCGTAAAGCCCAGGTTTGATGCCAGGAAGGTAAAGAGCGTGCGTGGGTTGTCCATCAACCCGGTGCCGGGAGCTTCGATATTCAGACGCACATTCCCGGTTGTCGTATCCACCTCTTCCAGGGCCAGTTGGAACCGCAACCCGGGGAAATTCGGTGACACATCCGGCCGTCCCTGCGCCAGATCAAAGCTCGGCTCCAGGATTGAACTGCTGGTCAAACCCGGCTCGCTGACCTCAACCTGCGCAACCATGCGATCGCCCTGCTGACCCAGACTGAGCAGTTCGACCTTCCGGTCGCCCAGCAGCCGAATCTGCCCCTCCGCCAGCACAACGCCGTCGCACTTGCTTCCCGGCAGGAAGGCACAATTGGGATGCAGGGTACTGTCGGCGGCACGCGGTGCAATAAACATCAAAAATGGAACAGTAATAAAGGCAAACAGGGAGTAGACAGCGCTAAGTTTGCGGCGGCGTTCCACATGCTCAATCGCCGAACGCAGCGCAAACAGCGCGGCATAGATCAGGAGCAAAACAAAAATCGAAGTCTGGCGCGGATCCCAGTTCCAATAGATCCCCCACACCACCTGCGAAAAGATCGCGCCGGTTACGGTTGCCAGCACCGTAAACAGAAAGCCACTCTCCGCTGCGGCAAGCGCGCGATGATCATCGGCGGGACGCCCACGCCAGAGATATAATCCACTAAAGATTGCCGAAACTGCAAAGGCCAGGACACTCACCCAGGCGGTCGGCACATGCATAATGATAATCCGCCCGGCATCGCCAAGACCTTCATACTGCGGGACAACCAGAAACATCGCAACCACGACTCCAGCCATCCACACACCCAGCAGCAGCTTCGCAATCCGGCTCATTTGCTGCACCATAGGGTCATCACCTTCCCGGCTCGTATTGGCATTGACCAGAATGATTCTGACACATCATACTACGCTTTTGCACCCAAAGCAATAGAAGTTGTACATCCTGCACCGTGCAGCATAAACAATGAGCAGGGTTAGCAGGCTTCAGAATGCGGTAGAAGCACACTAAATCCGACAGGATCGGCCTGATCGTGCTACTAGCGAAGTTGTCTTAACACAACTGGCTGATGTACAGAGCAGCAACGAGCGCGCAGGCACACCAGTGTTCTATTGAACTTTGTAAAAATTCCTGCTTGTATTATAACGCATCAGGGAAGTGCTTAAAACCCATGTTTACCACCAACCACGCCCATACCTTGCCTAATGGCAACCGGCGAAACATGCCGGCGGGTCAGGACTCCCACACCGTCTGAAAGAGGAAGAGCGATGCCACAAATGTAACCACGGCATAAGAGATGAGTGCCTGCAGAAACGATGCGCCGTCCCCCCAGGAAGCTCCGGTCAGGGCCAGCGCTGTCCCCCGGATAACGAGGATCAGGGGCGGAATAAACAGGGGAAAAGCCAGTACCGCAAACAATGCACTTTTGAAGTTGGCTTTGGCAATAATTGCTGCCAGAATAGTCGTCGCCGTCGTCAGGCAGAGACTGCCCAGCGCCAGCAGCGTAACAAAGAGGCCAACATTGCCGATTGCAACGCCCACAAACATAATGAACAGCAGACTGGTAACGGTATCGAGCGCAGCCAGCAGAATCAGATTAAACAGCAGCTTACCCAGGTAGATTGCGATAGGCGGGGAAGCCAGCCGCAACGCCAGCGCCGTCCGAGTCTCTTCTTCCTGAACAAAGCTCCGCGAGAGTCCATTCAGTGCGGCAAAGAGGAGCGCAATCCAGAGGAGTGCCGCCTGTAACGGCTCAACATTCTGCTGCGTACCCAGAAACTGCGCTCCCAGGCTGACCGCCACCGCACTACTCGCGGCAAACAGCAGCATCGCATTCAGCGCATAGCGCGTACGCAACTCACTGCGCAGGTCTTTGACAAAAACCGCCCAGGCTGCCGTCAGCAGTGCTTGCAGAGAAGGCGTCATCGCTCAGGCAGTATTCAATGTCAACACATAATCCCCAAAACGCAGTTCGCGGGGATCATTGGTGGCAATAATGCTCATTCCAACGGCACGCTGCGCGTCAACCACCTGCTCCACCACCGCCGCGCCCCGCTCATCAAGGGTAACGGTTGGCTCATCGAGCAGCAGCACCCGGGGATGATGCAGCAAGGCATAGGCATAACGCAGTCGGTGGGTCATCCCGGAAGAGTAGCAGGCCACCCGGTCATCGCCGCGCCCACCCAGGCCCACCCGCTCCAGCAGTTCATCAATCTGCGCATCCGAGCAGTGCATTCCTCGTACCTCAGCAAAGAACTGCAGATTTTCCCGCGCGGTCAACTCCCGGTAGAGTGTCAGGTCAGGGGCGACCCACCCCAGCAGATGCCGCGCCTGCTCGGGCGAGTAGGCCATACCATCGTGGCAATACTGAATTGTACCGCTGGTGGGCTGCTGCAATCCGCACAGCATACGCAGCAGCGTGCTCTTCCCGCTACCGTTTGCCCCGCTGACAACCAGCGTCTCCCCTGGCCCCAGCGTCAACGAAATAGCGCGTAGCACAACCCGCGAGCCGTAGCCCGCCGTCACATCGCTGAGTTCGAGGCGCAACGCATTCAGATCTACCAAACTCTACCCGCCCTGATTTCACAACACGAATGGTTATACCTATTCTATCACAACTATCCAGGAAGGATTACACACGCAACCGCGTAAAGCAGCTCACTCATAACTGGTGTGAGACACTTCACGCGGTCTGGTGTGACAGGCATAGAATATAGACAACAGCGGGAGAGTCTGCGCGGTCTGGCTGATGGGGAAGCTACAAAATCGCCGCACGTTCACGGAGGGCAACTTTTGGGACCGTTGCCGGTGTCACCTGCTTAAGAAAGCGCAGGAGCACCTCGTTGAAAACTTCTGCCTCGTCGAGGAAGGGAAAATGGCGGCTACTGGGCATCAGCACAACTTCAGCACAGGGGATCGAGTCAAACAGGTCGATCTGGTTTGGGCTAACAATATCATCACGACCACCATGAACAATGAGCGCGGGAATGCGCAGGCGCGTCAGTTCGGGTTGCAAATTCGTCCGCCACATCGAACTCACTGCCCGACTCAACGTAAGCGCACTCGACTTAACGCTATCGTCAATCACTTCATTCACCGCCGGGTCACTGGTTTCGCCCAGGAAAAACCGGAACAGCGTACGCCGCAGCCAGGGCACCCGGGCAAAGCCACCGGCAAAGAACGGCCGATCCGTTAACTTAAGCAACCAGGAGAGCGAGTCGCCCACAATCGGCGCGCCTACCGTGGCGACACGTTGAATGCGATCAGGATAGTTGATTGCTGTTTTTACCGCCACCATACCGCCCATCGAGTGCCCCACCAGCATAACCCGGTCAATTCCCAGAGCATCGAGAAAGCGGATCACCTGATCAGAATAATTTTGAATGCTTGCCTGTGTATTTTTTCGACGCGAGTCGCCAAAGCCCCAGAAATCAAAAGAATAGGTGCGAAAATGCTCGGCAACAACTTCCATCGTTGGGAACCAGTAACGCCAGCTTCCGAGCCAGCCATGTAAGAAGAGTACCGGGCGACCACGCCCAAATACTTCATAATGAACTGCCTGATTTTCAATGACAACGATACTCATGGTAATCTCGCTTTAAATTAAACAAACGGGCACAAGCAAGGTAGTTCTCTGATGACACCAATGCACACAGTATCGCAAAGCCTGGAAACTACCACTTTCACTTTCGCAGAACTGACCGATTGGTTATGACCGGTATGCACCGGAAACCCTTCCGGCCTCACCCCATCTGAACCTTGCCATGATCAAACGGGACTTGTAATACATTTTGCACATCCGGCAATATATTTCGCACACCCGGTTGCGGAGACTCCGAAAGAGCAACACACGCGCTACGTGTCGCTGCTCCTCACATTGTGCAACTAAAGCCGGGCCAGGCTGTTCAGGTTACGCTACTGCTGGTGCGCGTATGTAGTGCCGAGATGCTGGTTTCACGCTCATTGAGTGAGCGCCGCAGTCGCCACTGGAGCGTGGAGATATCGTTTGAGATGGCGTGCAGATGCTGCATTTCGCTTTCCAACTCCTCCAACAGGGCACTGGCGTGGACACCGACAGCGAGGTTCGTGCGTTCCGTTGAGAGTGTACCGACCCGCTCCTGAATAGTTGACAGCAGACTGAGCAGGTACGCCCACGACTCATTATCTTGTTCCGTACGCGCCCGGACAACCCCATTCCGATGTTCATACCAGGCCTGGAACTGTCCCTGCAGCGTGTTAATTTGCGCTTCAATATTCCGCAGGGCCTCCGAGTCAAATGCACCGCCCGGAGATGGTACCGACAATTCACCTCGTGCACTGTTTGTGACCAACTGCTCAAGCTGGTCCTGTAAGCAAGAAATAGATGTACTCAACTGGGTCTGCCGTAGGGTAACGGCTTCCTGTTCATTCAGCATATCCAGGAGCATCTCACGTAACCGGGCCGACTCGCTGGCTGTGCGTACCGCCTGCTGCTGGAGCAGGTGGGGCACAAACCAGAGTAACAACACCAGCATCGCCAAAACCGTGATGCCGAGTGCAACCAGTAGTGCAGTCATATGTGCCTCCTCTTCTACTACTTTGATTATGACAGAAGGCACCAGGAAGATCAAAAGGTATGGATGACAGGTGGATTACACCACATTTCTATTGTACGCGTGACAAAAAGGAATCACAACCGGCCAAAAGTCCTGTCGGATACTATACCGCATCGGTATGCCTAATTGCCGCGCATAAACAACTGAATAATTTCGCATTCAGGTTGCGCATTTCAAAAAAATGAGTATACTAGTGCCTGTCGTGCCTGGTTGCACGATCTTCTCTTATTCGCCATGTTGCGAGCTACATATGAGCCACTGTTCGCACCGCCAGGATGCGGTTATGTCCCGCCAGATCACGGTGAACTGTCACCTGTGACAGTGGGAACATGGTGTGTGCCAGGGCTGACACCGCCGTCGCCTGAGTCGCACCTATCTCCATCAGCATGCTGCCGCCCGGCACTAACCAGGCCGGTGCCTCCGCAAGCAAACGCCGATACACCGCCAGACCGTCAGGGCCCCCATCCAACGCCAGATGCGGTTCATGCTCCCGCACATCAGCATCAATCTCCGCCAGAATGGTGTAGGGTGGATTGCTGATAATCAGGTCTACCTTCCGGGGCATTGGTGTCAGGAGATCCCCGTGCAACAGCGTTACCTGCTCCCCCACGCCGTGACATTCCACATTTGCGCGCGCAACCTCCAATGCGACTTCCGAGATATCCGTTGCATAAATATGCACACCCGGCAAATGAACGGCCAGGGCAACGGCAATAGCGCCACTACCCGTTCCCACATCGGCAATATAGTACGCTGGTGCGGTATGCGTTGTCGCGGCCGGCCGCTCGCGGATAAGCCCCAGGGCAAGTTCCACAAGCAGTTCCGTTTCGGGACGCGGCACCAGCACCCGCCGGTCTACCAGCAGATCCAGACCATAGAAGCTGCGATATCCCACAAGATATGCAACCGGCTCGCCGTGAGCGCGGCGTTGCGTGAGTTGTTGAAAGACTGCGATGTGATCTGCACCGGGGATATACGACTGCTCAGCCAGCAGATGCGCGCGGGACCAATCCAGCACATGTGCCAGCAACAGTTCGGCATCGAGACGTGGAGTTGAGCTAACGGTTCGCAATAGTGTTGTAGCAGCAGCGAGTAGTTGTCGAACTGTTGTATCCTTAATAATACCGGATTCTGATGAACACATGATGTAAAAACCAGATCATATATCTATAAAAACTTACATAAAGCGATGTAATTACACTATGTAGTAATACCATCCATCACAAACCAGAGCAATAACGCCCGGATAGCCATAAAGTCACCCGGTTTACTACAACTCATCGTACCACCGGCATGCGGTCGGCGCGATGCGCCCCTCCGGAAAAATCAGCCGTAGATCAGGTAGATAGAGCAATCGGGATACAAAGACACGAAGGTTCTTATGAACACTTCGTGTCTCTACGTTATCTGTATGTTGTTACGGCAGTACGCTAACTGGTACTACCCGGGACGGCTACCGCAGCCAACGCAGAACTCAGTGAGTTGGCCATACGCGCGATCAGGGCAAATGTTGCCGGATACGCCACAACCTCCCGCTCGGCCATACCGGGAGCCCAGCGATACCGCATAATCCGTGCGCTTCGCTCCGTGCCCTCTGTACCAGCGGTGAGCGTCACCTCCCAGTAGGAAATTTCCTCATCCTCGTGCAGCGGTGGGAACGAGCGCAGTTGTGCAACCTGCGCGCGACTCTCCAGTTCCCAGACGGCCAGCGGCTCATCCAGGTAACTCAACTCACGCGCAACCTCGGCCGCATAGGCACTCAGCACAGATTGCGTATCAGCGACGACTGCCGGGGTGGGGGTACCAACCTCGAGCATATGAAGTGTGACGCTGTAGCGGTCGTAATCAAACAGTTCCAGCCGTACCGACTGATCGGCATCTTGCAGCAGCAACTGCGAGGTTTTGTGCTCATGCTCCAACACCTGCAGTCCAACCGCCTCCGGTCCTTCCTTTGCCAGCAAGCGCAACTGCGCCAACACCTGCTTTCCTATATTCATACTGTTTCCTCCCTAATCAATTCTACGTTCGCTAAAGTCACGCCCGTCAAACGAGAGCAGACGCTTCTTCTCATCAATCACCGTCTCCAGATGGATCGGTCGCGTCCAGAGCTTGTTCAGGTTGCGCATCGTATCGCGGGCATAATCCATCTTTAGATCGACCCCTTCGTGGCGATGTTGCAGATAGAGTTCGCCGCGATTGTTGTAGTTGGCATCCTCGACATAAATAAACGGCTGCCCGAAATTCGTCAGGCGGAAGAGCAACTTCTCCTTGACCTCCTGGAACTCACGGCTGGCAATCTCATAGAAATCGGTATCACGATTGTAGCGGAAGGTGAAAAGCTTATGCTCCAGCGCAAACTCAGGGGTCAGAAACTCGTCGATGAAGGTGACATCGTTATAGAGCCGCCGGATCTCGAAGATCTTTTGGCGACCCAGACCAAGCTGCCGATCCCACTGCTCCTTCTCGGCGATACTGTCACAATCTTCATACTCTTTGCCGAA
Source organism: Chloroflexaceae bacterium (assembly GCA_034437035.1). GTDB lineage: Bacteria > Chloroflexota > Chloroflexia > Chloroflexales > Chloroflexaceae > CAKZQX01. Next base: position 20,148 of record DAOTUI010000090.1, on the reverse strand, counting down.
CTTGCCTTTGTTCCAGCGATCCTCGACATCGCGCAGCAGTTCTAGCCCCAGCTTATAGGGATTGAGCCGGCCGCCACTTGTTGCCACAACCCCGCTGTGCAGGTCGGCAAAGCTGATAATCTCCGATGCCTTGAGCGCCCGCTGGGTCATAATCGTCGAGTGCCAGTAACTGGCCCATCCCTCGTTCAAGATCTTGGTCATACCCTGGGGAGCAAAGTAGTAAGCTTCATCGCGAACAATTCCCAGGATGGCATGCTGCCAGCGCTCCAGCGGCGCATAGTTCAGCAGGAAGAGCAGGATGTCCTTCTGCGGATTCTCGGGGAAACGGCGTTGCCGAAGCTGTTCTTCCTCCAGCTTCTTACGTTGATCATCCAAAAAATCCGGGGGGTTGATATAATCCTGCATATAGTTCCGCTCAACCTTCAACCCCTCAACCACGGGAACTTCTTCTTCGCTAACGATCGGCTGGGCAGTTTGTGCTTCGGGTCGCCGGATGTAGGGAGCATGATAATCGATCAGATTTTCCAGCGAGAGGCAGGTATCGATAAAATCTTCGACGATGTCATACCCATAGCGATCAATAATACGCTGCACCCGTGACGCATGGTTTGCCATCTCATCGAGCATCTTACGATTTGTATGGGCAAACCACATGTTATTCTTAAAAAAGTCCACATGCCCGGTTACATGGGCCATAACCATCTTCTGGGTGACATCTTCATTGCCCTCCAGAAGATACGAATAGGAAGGATTTGTGTTAATCACCATTTCGTAGATGGTACTTCCCAACCAGATATGACCCTTGAGCAACTGATCATATTCCATACCGAAACGCCAGTGCGGATAGCGCGTGGGAAACCCGCCTAACGCCGCCGTCTCATAGAGCGTGCGGTAGTCAAGCACTTCATAGATGATCGGATAGAAATCCAGACCATATTCAAGGGCATAACCCTCGATTTCTTCACGCGCAGCCTGGAGTTCCGGTGGCAGATTTGTATTCTTCATAGGAATCTCTTCCCACCTGTCATAGAGTATCGCGTAGTCACCAGCACAGACAGATACGACAACACACCAGCGGTGATTCTAGTCTGAACCAGTAGTTTCGGTCACTTCCCTTTACCAAGGAAATCCTTAATGGTATCGTAGACATCATCGCGCTCGGCAATTTCGCTAATCACCAGGCTCTCCTCATCGCCGAGATACTCCTCAAGATCGTGGGCGAAGCGACCGGAGCCGTAGAGCGAGCGCACCTGTCCATAGCAGAACTGGTTGACTTTGGGCAGCATCTCCTTGCGCAGCAACTCGATACACTCGCGCGTATCACCGCCACCCCAGTTGTCGCCATCACTAAAGTGGAAGGGATAAATATTCCACTCGCTGACAGGATAACGCTCATCAACCAGTCGGTTACACAGCTTGTACGCCGATGAGATCTTGGTCCCGCCACCCTCACGGATGTGGTAGAACGTCTCCTGATCAACTTCTTTGGCCGCGGCATCATGCACGATATAGCGAATGTCGATCTCTTTATACTGGGATCGTAGCCAGGTTTCGATCCAGAAGGCGGTAATACGTACCATTTCCTTCTGCTCGGTACCCATCGAACCTGACACATCCATCATATAGATAATGACAGCATTACTCTCTGGCAGGAGCGTTTCTTTCCAGGAGCGGTAACGCATATCATCCCGGATCGGAATAACCACTGGATCTTTAGTATTATAATCCCCGGCGGCAATCTGGCGGCGCAACGCCTCGCGGTAGGTACGCTTGAAATGGCGCAGCGAGTCGGGACCAGTGCGGCGAATACCGCTGTAGCGATCTTTCTCACTGACAATATTCTTCTTGCCCCGTGGCTGAATATTGGGCAGTTGTAACTCCTCGCCCAGGATCTCGGCTAACTCATCGAGCGGGACATCGACTTCAAGCACATGCGAACCGGGCTCACTCCCGGCTTCACCCGAACCGGGCTGCCCATCACCTTGGGCAACCGGATCACCGACATCACCCTCGCCCTGACCGACACCACCGCCCTGTTTAGCTCCATAGCGAAACTGCGGAATATCGATCTGAGGCAGGGGAATACTCACATAGCGTTTACCCTGCCGCCCGATCATCTCACCGTGCGACATATACTTGCGCAGATCTTTTTTAATCCGCCCGCGCACAATATGCCGGAAACGGTTGAGATCACGCTCGGCTCGTTGGACTGACATTGCCATATGCCATCTACTCCAAAAAAATAGCGCCCATGCTTACCATGCCATCGGCACAGCAGAAGCATAGACGCAGTCGCAATTTCCAGGCCACCACAACTCCATGAGTGACCGACATTCAGCGGTCACCTTCCGGCTTTAACCGGAAACCTATGCAAAATCTGCTGCAACCCGGTATGATTATGATCATACCACATACGTTTAGTAATGTATTATAGAAATATGTCATAGAAATTATGGAATGCGTAGCGGTATCAGATTACCGCTACGCTGCCTGCAACCGACTGCTTATACCCGGTATGTTCAACTGTTAATAGGTCGAGCGCGTATCACCACGGGCAAAGATGCTTGCCACATAGTTCAGCACATCGGTCGCGCTCTGCTCATTGTAGCCAAAGTCACGCATCAACCGTGACTTGACCACATCGATCTTCTCCTGCGTATCCTTATCGATGACGCGCGAAACCAGCGAAGTAAGCTTGATGCTATCCTTCTGATCCTCGAACAGCTTCAACTCAAGCGCCTTGTGGAGCCGCTCATTGGTGCGATAGTCGAAGGTCTTGCCCTCGATTGCCAGCGCACCGATATAGTTCATGATCTCACGCCGGAAATCATCCTTGCGCGAGTCAGGGATATCAATCTTCTCTTCGATACTGCGCATCAGTCGCTCATCGGGCTCTTCATACTGACCGGTGTACTTGTTGCGCAGCTTCTCGCGCTGAGTGTAGGCTTTGACGTTGTCGATGTAGTTTCCACACAGGCGGGTGATCGCTTCTTCATCAGCACTAATTGCGCGTTGCACTTCGTTCTTCACAATCTCGGTATACTCATCACGCACGACGGAGAGCAGGTCACGATAGCGCTTACGATCATCTTCATTATGAATCAGCGCATGGTTCTTCAATCCGTTCTCCAGTTCGTTCATTACCATAAAGGGGTTGATATAACCTTCCTCCTGATAGCGTACGAGCGCGTTACTGATCTTATCCTGAATATACCGCGGGCTGATACCTTCCATGCCCTCGCGCTGGGCTTCTTTGCGCAGTTCCTTGATATTGTCGTCGGTGAAGCCGGGGAGGGAGCGCCCATTGTAGAGCTTGAGTTTCTGCAGCAGGGTCAGGTTGGCCTTCTTCGGCTCTTCGAGGCGGGTCAGAACCGCCCACATTGCCGCCATCTCCAGCGTGTGCGGCGCAATATGGACGCGCACCTTCTTCTTGTTGAAGTCGCGCTCGTAGATCTTAATCTCGTCACGCAGGCGGGTAACATAAGGAATATCGATACGAACTGTACGATCCTTCAGCGCCTCCATGAACTCGTTGTTCTCCAGGCGGCGATATTCCGGCTCGTTGGTGTGCCCAATAATTACCTCGTCAATGTCGGTTTGCGCGAACTTTTTGGACTTGATGCGATGCTCCTGGGAGGCACCCAGCAGATCGTAGAGAAATGCCACATCAAGTTTAAGCATCTCAATAAACTCGATGACACCCCGATTTGCAATATTGAACTCGCCATCAAAATTAAATGCGCGCGGGTCACTATCACTACCGTAGACGGCAATCTTACGATAGTTAATATCGCCGGTCAACTCAGTGCTATCCTGGTTCTTCTCATCCTTGGGTTGGAAAGTTCCGATACCAACCCGATCCTGCTCCGAGAAGATCAGCCGACGCACCCGAATATGGCGGATCGTCTGAGCCCAATCGCCATCATAGCGGCGCATCAACTCGCGGAAGTTGTAACGGCAGACCGGGCAGAGGTCGCCGACGATGTTAATCTGTTCTTCGGGCGAACGCCCTTCATTAAGGCGTGTGAGGAACCGGCCACGCATATCAATAGGAATCAGATGGAGGGGATCCTCATTCATCGGGCAGGGCTCCCAGTCATTATCCTTTACCCGGCCCGCCTCAACATCGGCGATATCCCCCAGATACCAGTCGTAGGTATAGAGCGCACCATCATCCGTGCGCGTGTAGTGCTCCAGACCTTTCTTCATCCGGCGCACGATCGTACTCTTTGAGCTACCGACCGGGCCATGCAGCAACAGCACACGCTTCTCAGTCCCATAGCCCTGCGCTGCGCTCTTAAAAAAGTTGACCAGGCGCATCAAAGGAACTTCGAGACCAAAAATCGCATCATCCCCACCGAAAGACTCATCGAAGAAGAATTTGTAACGGACCAAACGCTTCTTGGCATCGATGAACTCCTCAGTTCCATAGGACGTAATCATGTCGTAAATGCGCTGGAACGCATTCCGGGAGATCTTCGTATTCTGCGCAACAATATCCAGATACGCTTCGAAGGTTCCCGTCCAGTTTAATTGCTGGAAATGCTTCTGATCCTGCAGTTCACTGGCGAACTGCAAGAGCGACGTTCCACTGAGAGTCGTCCCATTAACAGTCGTCGTCATCCGCTTATCCTCCTGCTGAGGGCACTATCAAGAGTACCGAAGCAGACGGCCCCAGGGCCGGCCTGCCAGTGGCATGGAGCCACTACGCCCACCGCACGCCCAAATGCGGAATGGCGATGTCGCAACATAGCAACTTGCTAAGGTACAGATAAATTAGTCGTATCCTTAATATGCCTGGTTTATGAGCGCCGACGTTATGCTATAAATATCTAGATCGTGGGCGGCCTCAATACCCGCTCACAAACCGTATCAGGTATACAGCTTGGGACCACAAGGAGTTATCATGAGGGAGGCCTGTCAATACCAGGTTGAGGTTATTATAGCAATGTTTAGAGGGAGCGTCAAGGGTTCCACTAGTACAGGAGTACTAGTGGAATAATCCCCGACAATCTTATGGTATGAGATTCAGATCTAACTTTGCTGCATCCCAGTGGCTTCCTTGAGCAGATCCTCAAAGATATGCTGCGTCTGCTCGTGATAGCGCCCGATTGAGCGATATTTTGCATACCGCTGTTCGAGGAGGGCTGCCGTATCCAGCGCCTGAAGTTCAGCCAGATTGGCGCGCAACCGCTCCCGCACGGTGCTCACAGTGACATTCCGGGCGGTGTGTGCGCCGGTTCCCGGCTCCGGGATCACTTCGTCGGCAATACCGAGATCATGCAGATCGAGGGCGGTAATGCGCATGGCGCCGGCGGCATCGGGCGCGCGGGCTGAGTCACGCCAAAGGATGGAGGCACTGGCCTCGGGTGAGGCCACGGAGTAGACCGAGTTTTCCAGCATCAAGAGGCGGTCGGCAACACCAATTGCCAGCGCACCACCGCTACCGCCTTCGCCGATCACACAGGCGATAATCGGTGTCTTCAACCCGGCCATCGTGAGAATATTCTCGGCAATCGCATTGGCCTGGCCCCGCTCTTCGGATTCCCTGTTGGGATTGGCCCCCGGTGTATCGATAAAGCAGAAAACCGGAAAGCCAAACTTCTCGGCATGGTTGAAGAGGCGCAACGCCTTGCGATACCCTTCGGGATGCGGCATCCCAAAGTGGCGGCGCACATTCTCGCGGGTGTCACGGCCCTTCTGGTGCCCAATGATCACAACCGTCTGCTCCTCGAAGATGGCAACACCACCGACAATAGCCGCGTCATCACCAAAACGCCGGTCGCCATGCAGTTCCACAAAATCCTCACACAATCCCTGAATATAATCGAGGGTGCGGGGACGCTGTGGGTTCCGAGCGATCTGAACACGATCCCAGGGGGATATATTTTCGCTGATTGAAGCTTTTGTCATATTCATAACTAGCTCAGTTACCATTTCGCTTAACGGCACTTACTACATTGCCGTGCCGACAACTGACACCACGTACTATTGAGTCAATGCCTGAACCAGACTGGCCCCATCTAGATCGACTTTTTGGTCCCCTGGTAGAGCCGCAGCAACCGCCCCAGCAGCGGACGCAGTTCAGTACGCGACACAACCATATCGACCATGCCATTATTCAGGACAAACTCGGCGGTCTGGAAATCTGCCGGCAGCTTCTGCCGAATCGTCTGCTCGATCACGCGCTTCCCGGCAAAGCCGATATTGGCTCCCGGCTCGGCAATAATAATATCGGCGACCGAGGCATACGAGGCAGTCACACCACCATAGCAGGGATCAACCAGGATGGAGATATGCGGCTGACGCACGGCAGTCAGGCGGGTCAGCGCCATACTGATCTTCGCCATCTGCATCAGCGAGATAACGCCTTCCTGCATGCGCGCGCCACCGCTGCGGTTAATCGTCAGCAGGGGCACATGCAACTCGGCCGCCCGCTCGGCAGCGCGTAACACCTTCTCGCCATAGACGCTCCCCATTGAAGCACCCATAAAGGTGAAATCACATACAGCCACCGACAATGGCAACCCGTTGATTGTCCCCAGGCCACTGATCACGGCATCAATCAGGCCGGTACGCTGCTGGGCTTCCTTGAGCTTTTCGGCATACCCACCCTGCGCCGAGACAAAGCGTAGCGGGTCTTCAGGCCAGAGATGATTATCCTGCTCTTCAAACGAGCCGACATCAAGCAGCCCCAGCCATTCATGGCCGGTCAAACGCATGTGAAAGCCACATTTTGGACAGACTTTCAAATTTTCGTTCAGTTGCTTCTGATAAATAATCTCCCCGCACGATGGACATTTTACCCATATATCATCGGGGATCTGTGCATCACGCCGGTTCTGGTCGGAAGTAAAGCGACTTCCCGTGCGGCGAAATAACTCTCTCATAACCTCGGCAAATCCTCTCTCGTATGACACGCGTTAAGACTGCGGCTGGTACTGGTATGCGTTGCATTATAGCATAAGAATGAACCGGCCTTGATATTTGGCAACAGAATGGGCCAGGTTACTTTTCGCCGGATCAGCATAACGATAGGGAATAGCCCACGTCCGGCATACGCCACTGCCGGTCGATTATGCTGCACATGTCATATAATTGCAAATTATACTAAATCACCGCACCTGATCGTTACGTCAAATAAACAAACACGCGGCGGCAAGCGCGCTTTCATCCTGTCATAATGCCCGATGCACGCTCCATCTCGGCTGCACACGCCTGTGCCATTCTATGCTATAATTTGCAACAATCGCACCAGTAACCGTACTATATCACGCAATTGTGTCCCCGGCAGCTATCAAGGTACACCGGTCACGTACCGGCAGAGTCACACTGATGTGACGGCTATACGCCGGTTTCGGGGTACTGGCGGCTTCAGTCTGTGCTGATTGCGGCTGCATACGCGGCAGGCCGGACCGGTGTGCTTTTTTCCCCAGGCGAACCCGGGCATGGCGCGGGCGGGACTCAGGTAAGGGCTCCGGCAACTACCGGCGGTTGCGCCGGTCCTCTGCCCCCTTTCTTGACTTGACAGGTATCGCGTGATCGGGACAATGGTGCATTGTCCTCCGTGCAAGCGCATGGTTGTTTCCCTTCGTGGGAAGGATGAGGAGGTTTCAAAACATGAGTGTGTTGCTGTGGATCATCCCCCTCTTTGGCGTTCTGGCACTGGTTTATGCCTGGTTCCGCTCAAACTGGATTGCCAAACAAGAAGTCGGCACAGAACGCATGGGTGAAATCGCCGGGTTTATTCGTGAAGGCGCGATGGCGTTTCTGTCGCGCGAGTATCGCGTGCTGGCGATCTTTGTCCTCGTCGTTGCGCTCCTGCTGGGTATTGCAAATGTGGCGGCGGGTCAATGGTTGGTGGCATTTTCGTTTATTGTCGGGGCCATCTGTTCGGGACTGGCGGGCTTCTTTGGTATGCGCGTGGCAACCCTGGCAAATGTGCGCACCGCAAATGCCGCCCGCAGCAGTCTGACCCAGGCGCTGAACGTGGCGTTTTTCGGCGGCTCGGTGATGGGGATGGCAGTGGTTGGCCTGGGCATCCTGGGGCTCTCGGGCCTGTTCCTGCTCTATCTCACCATTTTTAATATCAACCTGCTCGATCTTACTACCGTGGGGTTGGACTCCTTCAGCAATGTTCTGGCAATTCTGACGGGGTTCTCTTTGGGAGCCAGTTCGATTGCCCTCTTTGCGCGTGTTGGCGGGGGGATCTACACCAAAGCCGCCGATGTCGGGGCGGACCTGGTGGGTAAGGTTGAGGCCGGTATACCCGAAGACGATCCGCGCAACCCGGCGGTGATTGCCGACAATGTCGGCGATAACGTGGGTGACGTGGCCGGCATGGGAGCAGACCTGTTCGAGTCGTATGTCGGCTCAATTATCGGCGCGATGGTTATCGGATTGACCTGGGCCGAGGGTATTGGCAGTTATAACGCAGTTATTCTGCCGCTGCTGCTGGCCGGTGCGGGGATTCTGGTTTCGGTGATTGGAACCCTATTTGTACGCACACCCGAGGGCGGTGATCCACAGCGCGCGCTGAATATCGGCACGTTTGGTGCAGGCGGGTTGATGGTGGTTGTCTCCTTCTTTATCATCTGGTTTATGCTTGGCAGCGCAGGCCAGTTTGAACCCTACCCCGGTAGCCCGGGCCTCTACACCTGGTTTAGCATTTTCCTGGCGACGATTGTCGGGTTGGTTGCCGGGATTGCCATTGGTCTGATTACGGAGTATTACACCTCTGAGAGTCGCGGGCCGGCCCGCGCCATTGCCGCCGAGTCACAGACAGGTGTGGCGACCAATATTATCGCGGGTCTGGGCACCGGTATGCTCTCCACGGCCTTCCCGATTCTGGTGCTGGCAGCAGCGATCATTATCGCTTACAGCCAGGCCGGGCTCTACGGAATCGCGCTGGCCGCCCTGGGCATGCTCTCCACCACCGGCATCCAACTGGCCGTCGATGCCTATGGCCCGATTGCCGACAATGCCGGTGGTATCGCCGAGATGTCGGAACTGGGGCCGGACATCCGCGCCCGCACGGATAAGCTCGACGCCGTCGGCAACACCACGGCAGCGATTGGTAAGGGTTTTGCCATCGGTTCTGCTGCACTAACGGCGCTGGCGCTGTTTGCTGCCTACAGCCGGGTGGTCGGACTGACCGAGATCAATGTAATGGACCCGCTGGTGATGGCCGGCGCGTTTGTCGGCGGGATGCTGCCGTTCCTCTTCTCGGCCTTTGCGATGAAGGCGGTTGGTCGCGCCGCCGGGAAGATGATTGACGAGGTGCGGCGTCAGTTCCGCGAGATCCCCGGTCTGCTGGAAGGTAATGCAACAGCCGAGCATGCGAAGTGTGTGAGTATTGCTACCGGAGCGGCCATTCGGGAGATGGTTGCCCCCGGCCTGCTCGCGGTCTTCACGCCAGTCGTGGTCGGCTTTATCTTTGGCCCGGAGGCGCTGGGCGGGTTGCTTGCCGGTGTCACCGTCACGGGTGTGCTGATGGCGCTCTTTATGTCAAATGCCGGTGGCGCCTGGGACAACGCCAAGAAGTATGTCGAGAGTGGCGCGCTGGGCGGCAAGGGCAGCGAGGTGCATAAGGCGACCGTCGTTGGCGATACCGTGGGCGACCCCTTCAAGGATACGGCGGGGCCCTCGCTGAACATTCTGATCAAGCTGATGAGCGTGGTCAGCCTGGTGATTGCGCCGCTGCTGGCAACAGTGTGGGGTCTGGGGTAACCATCAAGCCGGCAGTATCGTTTACAACAACCTGAAGACGCAGCAGATGAGGGGGGCTTTGCCCCTCTCGTTTGCGTTCACCGGGCTGACCGCACAGCGCACCGGCCGTAGCGCCGAAATTTGGTATCATCCCTGAGTCCTGGTAAGATAGCACTGCTCAAAATCGAGAATTTTTACCAAAATATTGTAGATAGCCTTCTGGTCTATCACCAGGCCGGAACAGACGATAGCACGGAAGTGGTGTTACTGAAACTGGTTGCCGGCCGGCGTTGAAGAGGCATAACGCCAGAGTACCATAGGATGAGTCTATGCAAGATTTTAACAGTCTGGAAACAAACATTATGCGGGCGATCCTCGGCGCAGCTATTCTCGCCGTTGCCTACGCCTTTTTTGTGCGCAGCCGGGTGCTGGCACAGGACAAGGGGAGTCAGCGGATGCAGGAGGTCTGGGGATCGATGCAGGCGGGTGCGGCCGCCTACCTGGGACAGCAGGTACGACCGTTGCGCACGCTGGTGATTGTGCTGGCCGCCGGGGCCGCCGCCAGTGTGCTGGTTATCCCTCCCGCACCGGATGTGATCGAGCGGTTTGGTGCAGACCAGGCGCAGATCTGGGTAGCCGGTGGGCGCGCAGGTGGGTTGGTGCTCGGCGCACTCCTGGCCTATATTGCCGGCTCGGTCGGCATGAAAGCCGCCGTCGAGGGAAATGTACGGATGGCGGCCGCCGCGCGCAAGGGCTATAGTCCCGCGCTGCGGATTGCCTATGGCGCGGGGAGTGTGGGCAGTATGCTCACGGTGGGGATGGGACTGCTCGGCAGCGCGGCGATTTTTATGCTGCTCGGCATCACAGCTATGGATGAACTGTTGAGCTTTGGCGCGGGAGCTATGCTGGTCACACTTTTTCAGCGAGTTGGTGGCGGCATCTATGCCCAGGCTGCGGACCTGGGATTCGACATGGTTGAGAAGGTAGAATTTGGCCTTGCAGATAACGACCCGAACAACGCGGCAATTATCGCTGGTACCGTCGGTGAAAATGCAAACGACTGTGCCGGGATTTCCGCCGATGTTTTCGAGAGCCTGGAGCTAACCTTTGTTGCCGCACTCATCCTGGGGCTGGCACTTGGCCCGATCGCCGATGCCGAACAGCCCTTTGTCATGAGTTTCCTGCTCTTCCCGCTGATGGTGCGGGGGGTTGGCGTTATTGCGGCGCTCCTGGGCAGTCTGTTTGTGCGAACCGACGAGCGGCGGCGCAACGCAATGGCCGCGCTCAACCAGGGCTTCTATGCCACTGCCGTTCTGACGGTGGCCGGGGTTGCGGCTGTGAGCTATTTCTTCCTGGCCGACCCGGATACCGATGTGATCGACTGGCGGCCCTTTCTGGCGACCAGTGTCGGCGTGCTGCTGGCGCTCGGCCTGAACCGGGTGACCCAGTACTTTACCGCAACCACCTATGACCGCGTCCGCGAAGTAGCGCGCCTCTCACGGACGGGACCGGCGACAAATATTCTGGCGGGGATGGCACAGGGGATGGAGTCGGGATTGTGGGCGGTTCTGGTTATCGCGGCGGCGATCCTGGCCTCGGTCTTTATCTACGCCGAACTTGCGGCCGTCACCGTTGCGTACATCTTTTATGGCATTGCGCTCACCGGCCTGGGCTTGCTGACACTGATGGGTAATATGCTGGCGCTGCACAGCTTCGGCGCGATTGCGAACAATGCCCGGCGCATCGGTGGCATCGCCGGGGTGGACAAAAATGCGCGCAATGTGATGGAAGATATGGATGCTGTGGGCAACCAGACTCGGGCGCTAACCCGGGGCACGACCACCGGCGCGACGGTGATTGCGGTGGTGGCACTCTTCGGCGCATTTCTGGTCAATACGGCGCAGGTGCAGCGCTTCCTCGAGTATCCCGTGCTGACAGGGATCAATCTGGCTTCGCCGCTGGTCCTGATCAGCTTCCTGATTGGCGGCGCGGTGCCGCTCCTGTTTACCTCCCTTACGTTACGCGCCATCCTGCGCACGGCGGCCCAGGTTGTTGCCGCAACCCGGCAGCAACTCCAGCGCGCGGCGGCTAAACCAGAAGACTATGCGCAGACGGTCCAGCTTACAACCGTCGCCACGCAGCAGGAACTGGTCAGCATGGTGCTGGTCGGCGTGCTGGTGCCGCTGCTGATTGGCTTCCTGCTGGGAGTAGAGGCAACGGGCGGCTTGCTGCTGGGCAGCCTGCTCTCCAGCCAACTGCTGGCATTTTTCCAGGTGAATACGGGCAGTGCCTGGAGCAATGCGCGGCGCTACATCGAGGATGGCAATGTCGGCGGGAAGCATACGGAGGCGCACAAAGCCGCCATCATTGGGGATACGGTGGGGCACCCGCTCAAGGATAGCGCCGGACCGGTGCTTAACCCGCTGATCCGCGCAATCAGCCTGCTGACCCTGGTGCTCGCACCCACACTGTTGCTCTTGCGTCCGCTAGATACCCGGATCAGTACGCCAGTCTGGGCGGTCATGGCATTGGGCGGACTGCTGCTGCTCTGGGCGATCTGGCGGAGCCGACGCGAAACCTCGCAGATGGCCGAACTTTCCAAGGCAGCCGCGGCGCAGGGGCGGATTTGAGAATAAAGAACTGAGAATTTAGAACTCAGAACCTGGAACGCAGAACCCAAATTGAGCAGTGAGAACCGCGAGCGCAGGTTGCCGAGGACCGCGTTCGCGGTTCTCAATGTTTTAAACACATTTCGCAGCAGTTTCATACGCCGGATAAATGCGTCGCTTGCCGACAGACTTACCGTGTAGCAGGAGGGTCACGCCTACGACAACTGTGACCTATGACATTACTTTAATAAAATATTTACGTTTGCTACCCGGCAGGGTATAATACAAAAGGCAGTACTACCACAACACGGATAGTAACTACTGCTCCACGGTGGGGCAGTTGACGCGCCCGCAATCTGGCTCACAGGCATAGCCGGGTAGGGGAAATCCGCTTACACGAAAGATATAGTACCGTGAGTGAGCGCGCTTCAAATGCATCCAAGGCATCGGAGGTCAAGCAGCTTCGCCAGGAGGTACGCCGGCTGATTGGCGGGGCGGGCAGGCTAAACACCGACACTGACGCGGCCCGGCAGTTAATCGCCCCGTTGTATGCGCGGATGGAGTTGATCGAACAGCGTCTGGAGATCTTATCTCGACAGATCGCAGTAACTGAGGAAGCGGTTGATGCTGATCAGAACGCAATGCGGGAAACTGCTCCCACGATTATACCCAAAAAGCAGGCAAGCCACGCCGGACAGGAGCAGTTCAAAGTCAATGCGCTCCTGCAAACCCAGGTAGAACAACTCACGGCGGCGCTGGAACTGCTACGCGCCGAGTGTGTCCGGCGGGATCTGGAACTGGACCGACTGCGTGAACAGAGCCGGATCGCGCAGGACACGGCCCGTCTGGAGATCATCCAGGCGCTGCTGCCCACTATTGACGGCCTTGATGAAGTCCTGCGTGTGGAACAGCCTCTGCCGGCGCGCCAGGAACCCACGCCGCCTGCCACTCCTTTCGAGCGGATGCGCGCGCATACCGCAGCACTACAACAGGATAGCTCAATCACGCCAGAGACGCGGGCCACCTGGCGCGCGCGCATGAACCTGGTACGCCGACGACTGCTGGATATTCTCGCCACCGCCGGAGTTCAGTCGATGCATACGCAGGGGCAGCCGTTTGATCCGCACCGGCATGTGGCCCTGGAAGTGGTTGTCGCCGGCAAACAGCGTCCTGCGGGCACCATCGTTGCCGAACTACGCCGGGGCTACCTGGCAGGCAACCGGGTGCTGCGTCCGGCAGAGGTAGTCATCAGCAGTGCCTCCGGTGAGCCGCCGCAGATGGAGCAGAACAGCGGCACGCACAGTTCCTGATGCGCTTGCCCCAGATGGTACGCGGCACTACGCGGTTACACTTCCCCGTACAGTCTGCATTTGCATCTGCTACACCTGTAGCGTTATAATAGCGTTTAATCCTATTCACAAACATTCTTTGTTTATACCATATGCAGATGAAACAGTCGCTGACTGGCCTTGTAACCTGCAAACCATAAGCCTGAAATGGCCGGTCATGGTGTATCAGGTGCATACAGTTCTTCGCATTGAACTATTCCATGGCAGATTTCTATCCAGAGTGGAGTTTCATGGCTAAACGCAAGTCAGCCCCTGCCGGCAAAGAACGGGGACGCAAAATTGACAAAACCACGGACCAGCGGCAACAGGGTCTACGCGCATTTCAAGCGGGACGCTTTGATAGCGCGATCACTGCCTGGGCCGAGTTGCACAGGCGCGATCCTGAGGTCAAGGTTGCGCTCGCCGAAGCCTATTTCCGGCGGGCGTTAAAGCAGTCTGCGTCGGCAGAGCAACTGGCCGATATGCGCCAGGCAACTACACTCTGTCCCGATGAACTGCGCTACCAGTATCATCTTGGATTGGCGCTGCATCGGGCCGGCGATCTGCCGGCGGCAATTCGGCAGTATCAGATGGTGCTTGAACGGGATAGCAGATGGACGGGTGCCGGCATGGCGCTGGCCCTGGCAAACCTGCAGCAGAATCCGCAGGCTGACATTACCGCCCTGCCGGGTGTCACACCTGATGTACGCACAGCCTTCGTGCCCGTGCAGACACTACTACAGGGTGAAGCGCCACCCCTGAATGGCGACAAACCCATTGAGCAACTCTGGCACGGACTTGGCCTCATTCAACGAAAAGATGCAGCGGCACGCGAAACCCTGGACGATAGCCGCGCACTCCCCGCCCCGCCTGCAACCAATGTGCGGCGCTACTATAAGGGAGTTGCGGCGGCACAGGCGGCCGACTACGCTACAGCACTGCGCGATTGGCACCAAGCACATGCGGCGGATATGCGCATGTCCTGGCTGCTGGACAATCTGGCGGCAGTCTGGACAGAGCAACTTGATGCACAACTGGCGAACGATGATCTGGCCGGAGCCCTGGGGACCGCGCGTGATGCCCTCAGAGTCCCGATGAATAACAGTGCGCTTAACCAACTTCTGGTACAAACGCTGGACCGGGGGGCGCATACGGCCGCAGCCACGGGCGACTGGTCCCAGGCGACGGAACTCTGGGAAGGGGCGCGGCAGACGGTCAGCATCAGTAGTGGGCTTGGCTCACCGCGCCCGCTCCTGCATAACCTGGCCCGGGCGTACGAAGTCCAGGAATGCTGGGCCGACGCAGCCGATGCATGGCGGGCCATGCTGCGGACGCGCCCGCGCAAGAAGACAAAACAGACTGAAGAAGATATCACAGATGCACAGTGGGACTGGGTACGCAAGCGCATTATTGAATGTTACAAACGCGCCGGTCAACCCGGTGAAGCTATCACCCTGTTTCGCCAGGCAATCAAGGCCGATCCGGAAGACCTGGAGACGCGGTTGCAACTGGTTGATGCATTCGTAGCGAATGAGCAAGAGCAGTCGGCCGTCAATGAACTCCAGCGCATTACCGATATTAATCCGGAGTATAGTGAGGCGTACCTGCGTCTGGCAAGTATTTACCTGCAACACCGCGACTGGTACAATGCCGCGACACCCCTCCAGAAACTCATCACCCAGAATCCCCAGCGCGAAGACCTGCGCCGCCAGGTTGCGCAGTTGTTATTGCTCCACGGCATTAACCAGAGTGAAGTTATGTTGTATGACGCGGCCATCAAAACATTCGAGAATGGATGGCAGTTTGCCCCGGGCGACTACCGCTTCCCGCTCAATATTGCGCGGCTTTTGCTTAATCAGCGGCAAGAGCAAAAGGCGCACACCCTCCTGGAGCAGACCCTGGACCTGGCCGCCGATCAGCCGGATGCCTACATTCAGGTCATCGACGCCTGGACCATCGAAGACAAGTTGGATGAAGTCCAGGCAGTCTTGAAGCGGGCCGAAGCAAACCTGTCGCCAACGGCCGAGTTCTACATGTCGCTGGGCATTACCCTGCTGATGCGTACCACCCCGCCACCCAGGTTGCCGTCACCGTTCGACCCGGCCCCACCACCGCCCCCACCCGAAGACGAGGATAGCCCCTGGACGCAGATGGCGCGCGAGGCGTTGGACCGGGCGGTGGCGCTCAAACCCGACGATCCCCGCCTGGCCGGGGGCATCGCCGCCGAGTTGATGTCCTTACGTCCCAAACTGGCACTGCGCTATGCCGAGAAATCTGCCGAGATTGGTCCGGACGAGCCGAATGCTCTGATGCTGCTGGGGTTGGCCCAGGCACTCAATGAACAAAAACCTGAGGCCAAGCAGACCCTGCGAAACGCCGCGCGACTGGCACGCCAACAGGGAGATACCGCAATGGCGCAGGAGATCCAGAGCCTCCGGCGCGAAATTGACAGTCCCCTCTTCGGGATGGCGCTCCAGATGGGACCGTTCCTGGACGATTTTGATGAAGAAGGATTTGATGATTTCTTCCTGTAGCATCGGACGAGGGAGCTAGATGACGAAACCGTATGTTGATCCATATGCCGTTCTCGAGTTGCAGCGCACAGCGACGGCTGCTGAGATCAAACAGGCCTATTTCACGCAGGTACGCAATCACCCACCGGAACGTGATCCCGAAACATTCAAGCGGATCAGGGCCGCCTATGAGCGCCTGCGTGACCCGGAACGCCGCACCGAAACCGATATGCTGCTGCTGAATGTCTGGCCTGAACCGGCCCGCAAGCGCCGACCGCCGAAGCTGGATTTGACCCTGCATCACGAAGATGTGCTGACGGCCGCGCGCACGCTTACCGATCTGGAGCGCACAGACTGGCGCGAGCACTATGCAAAAATCAAACTATGAAGATAAAGCACCATGCGCCAGACATATCCCGGGCGAAGGCACTGGTTGAGCGCGTGCGGCGGATGCTCGGCGGCAGAAGTTTGTACCAGAGAGATCCGCACACCCTAGATCAACTGGCGGCACCATTACATGCCCGCTTAGACACCATCGAACAACGACTGGCGGATCTGTCCCGGCAGATGCAGGCTTCCGGTGGCACGCAAAACGGTCACGCGGTAGACCAGGTGCATACACGCCTGGAAACCATTACCCATCATCTTGAGGATGTCTCCCGGCAGATCGCGGCGACTGGTGCAACCCGCAACGGGGGGGAGAGCGAACCCGTCCGTGATGCCATTGCTGCTCTGGAAAAACAGATCAGCCGGGCCGGGCGCGAGCAACTCAAGGCCAACTCGCTGACCGAAGCTCAGACCGAAAAGCTCTCCGCCGCGCTGGAGACGCTGCGTGCCGATAACGCGCGCCGTGATACCGAACTGGCAACTGTGCGCGAACAGATGCATGCAGCAGAGGCCGCCGCGCGCCAGGATGTTATCCAGGCCATTTTCCCGGCCCTGGATGGCCTGGATGAAGCAATCCGCTCCGGAGAGAAACTCCTGGAACAACCCGAGGCACCGCTACCCTCCGCCACATTTTTTGAACGAATGTGGATGCGGAAGGAACCACCACCGGAAGATGCTGCTACAACCCTACGCGCGGGAATGTCGGCCTGGTTGGTCGGACTCACCTTTGTTCGTCAGCGGCTGCTGGATGTGCTGGCAGCAGAAGGCGTGCAGCCCATCAGCGCCAAGGGCGAACCCTTTGACCCGGAGGTACACATTGCCATGGACGTTGTACCCACCAGTGCCGAACTACCGCCGGGAATCGTTGCCACGGAGCTACGTCGGGGCTATCGGAGTGGCAACCGGGTGCTCCGCCATGCCGAGGTTGCCGTAAGCAGTGAACGGACTGAACCGTCGGTCGTGGACGCACAGATGTAGGACGGCCGGTGCGGCATACCGGGTATCTCGCAGGTGTAGGCTTTGTGCCGTAGGGACGCGCTTCTGCGCGTCCGCAGCCCATTTCAATGCGAGCGTGGTAGGGACGTGCTTCTGTGCCTCCGCAACCCATGCCGGGTACGCAAGCGACCATAGATTCTTTTATGATCCGGGAGTAAATGATGAGCATAATCATTGGTATTGACCTTGGAACAACCTTCTCTGCAATGGCGTTGGTACGCGATGGGGTGCCGCAAATTCTGCCCCATGGCGATGAGCGCATTATGCCTTCAGTGGTTGGCTTTACGCCTCAGGGAGCGCTCCTGGTCGGAACACCCGCGCGTAATCAGTATGTCCTCTACCCGGAGCGAACGGCGCGTTCAATCAAACGCCAGATGGGTCAGAATGTGCGCACACCGCTGGGCGAACGGGATTACACACCACAGGAAATCTCCGCGTTAATTCTGCGTGAACTCAAACGTAGTGCTGAAGAACAGCTTGGGCAACCCGTTGAGCGTGCTGTGATTACCGTTCCGGCCTACTTCTCCGACGCCGCGCGGCAGGCGACCCACGAGGCGGGGGAGATTGCCGGGTTTACTGTGGAGCGGATTATCAACGAACCAACGGCGGCGGCACTGGCCTACGGACTGGATCGCACTGATGAGCACCAACTGGTGGCGGTCTATGACCTGGGTGGCGGCACATTCGATGTCTCGATCATTGAACTGGAGTCCGGGGTGGTGGAGGTGCGCTCCAGCCACGGCAACACACAACTTGGGGGTGATGACTTCGATGAGCGCCTGGTTGACTTCCTGGCCGAGCGCTTTACAGAAGAGCATGAGGTTGACCCCAGAACCGACCCGCGCGCCCTGGCCCGCCTGACGCGTGCGGCCGAGACGGCCAAGATTGCGCTCTCCAGTCAGCCGTTTGTGCGGGTGCGTGAAGAGTATCTGCTGACCAAGGATGGTCGTCCCCTGCACCTGGACGTTGAAGTGGCGCGGGTTGAGTTTGAGAACCTGATCAGCGATCTGGTGGAGGGCACCCTCGATGCGCTTGATGCCGCCCTGCAGGATGCGGAAATTACGGCTGAAGATCTCAGCCATGTGCTGTTTGTCGGTGGGAGCACGCGCATCCCCCTGGTATGGCAGATGGTCCACGACCATACCGAAATCGAACCGGACACAACGGTGAACCCGGATGAAGCTGTAGCGCTGGGTGCGGCTGCCCAGGCGGCGATTATTGCCGGCGAACCGCTCGAAGCGATTCTGGTCGATGTCACCCCCCACTCGCTCGGCATTGAGGTTGCCGAACTGGAGTTTGGGCAACTCGTCCCTGACCGCTACAATGTAATTATCCAGCGCAACACAACCATTCCCACCTCACGCTCAGAGGTCTACTCGGCGCTGCACCCGACGCAGACGGCGATTGAAATCAAGATCTATCAGGGTGAACATCCGATTGCCTCGCGGAACACGCTACTGGGTGAGTTTTTCTTTGATCAGCTTAAACCGGAAGTTCCCGGTCAGCCACCGCGCGTGACGGTGCAGTTTGATTTCGATGTAAATGGCATTCTCCATGTCTCAGCAGTCGATCGTGGAAGTGGGAAGCAGGCCCAGACCAGCGTCAAAGCCGCGCGCGCGCACCTCAGTCCATCGGATATTGCCACCGCACGCACCGATCTGGAACTTCTGGAGGATTGGGAAGCTCCGGAACTGGCCGAAGTCGTGAATGCCGCCATCCAACCGGACCCGGAAACACTGGCGCTGCTGACCCGCGCACAGCGAGTGGTTGCAGAGGGGCAAGGCGACACCAGCGCCCTTCAGGAGACGATTGCCGCCCTGGAGGCCGCCGTGCGACGTAGCGATGAGTCGGCCGTTGAAGAACACTCGGAGACGCTGCTGGATCTGTTATACGAACTGGATGAGGAGTAACCCGGATAGCATCACCACGGGAGACAGCCGTAGGGTGCATTCTATGCACCGTTCTTCCACCGCATTCCCTATCCGGGCTAATCTCTCAAACTTCATCAGGCAATTGGAACCCGCTCGCAGGCGGCATTATTTCGGTGTACTGCGCCTCCGGCAGGGTGGCAAATTCCCTGCCGGGGCAACGACCGCGTCAGTCCTGTAATTGACACGCGTTACGCGGTGCAACCTATTTCGGTCTGTTGACCGACCTGAAATCCAGCTTCGCCTGCGGCAGCATAGTACTTTTTTATCTTTTTTCACAAAAATTTGCACGATGTGCAAATTTTTGTGAAAAAAGATAGTTTCTTCCGCCCTACCGGAGGCAAAACCAGTTCCCCAAGGAGGGACCACGTAACGCGTGTTAGGGAAGCGGAAGCTCTTGTTCACCCCAAGCTCCCTCAGACGCTCTACTCGTGGGCTTGCTGACGCCCAAGTTTCCGGAGGGTGGGACAATTAACAGCTTCCGCTTCCCTTATTGACACGCGTTACGCGGTGGGCGTACAAATCAGACATGTGCTCCCACAACGGCAGTCTTCGCCTGCGGCAGCATGGTACTTTTTTATCTTTTTCACGAACATTTGGCTCTGTGAGCCAAATGTTCGTGAAAAAGGATGCTCGGTTCCGCCCTACCGGAGGCGAAACCAGTTTCTCAAGGAGGGAC
>DAOTUI010000089.1:0-42962 GCA_034437035.1 Chloroflexaceae bacterium | reverse complement strand
ACCGGGATGTGTAAACCATTTCGACAACATGAGCCGTCATGGGGAGTGACACGTCGCAAAAGTGACCATGTTTGACCTGCTGGTGGGGCAATTTCATGAACCGCCTCCAGAAATAAGCGAACGGTGAGTATCACATTATACCTGATGTCAACGCATCAAGCAGCACCAGATGTCAGAATGTTCCAATGTCAGTATGGTACAATAAACCCGGCATAATCCATCCACCCCAAAGCAGCATGGCTTGAGCGTAGTATGACCGACCAGCCACCCAAACAGCGTATCGCCCGCGTTGTTGGCGTCAATACCTCGCACGTTTCCGCCGCCCTGCCCGCCCGCAACTATGCTGAGTAGGATGTGCGGGAACTGGCGCGCCTGCTAGGGCGCGCTGCATACCGCTTGCACCACGCGGCTCGCCCCGCCGCCGGCAGATAGACGGGTGGCGCAGAGCACAATTTCACCGCTCATACTAATAAGGAGACCCGCTTATACCAATTTGCCATCAAACCAGCAATCAACGGGAATGGGCGCAACGGGCGCAACGGCGGTACTCCCGTGGATCATCGCTGCGTCCTCAGTGTGCTCTGTGGCTATGATAACAAATCGGTATTATTGGCTCAGCGCAATGCTGAACACAAGCAACAGACTGAAGATAAGCTCTTGCACACCGACAACTGGTGTTGGCGTAGGGAGACTGCGGGGCAGCAGTCCGATGAAACTGCGCAGGGAGAGCACCACGAAGGCGGCGACGGTCAGCCAGGAGGTCAGGCCGAACCATGCCAACCCGGCAACAATGGCAAGCGCACCGCTGTGGGTGAGATAGGCCGGCAAGCGCCCGGCAGCTACGCCACGGGCCAGGCGCAAGCGGACACGGACATAGATAATCGCGGGGATAGCCCAGAGTGTCAATAGCAGCCAGAGCAGCAGTGCAAGCGAGAATGGTTCCCCACCCGCCAGGGTCAGCATTGCTGCCAGCACAGTAATGGCGACCGCACCGGACCCCTCGGCGATGACAGCACGACTTCGCCGGCGTAGATCATAGCTCAACTCTTTATCTTCTTGGAACCTGTACGCTTGCAGACAACTCAATCGACACCGCCGTTGCGTAAGCCAAAGCTGGCCGCAATGGTCGGTTCACGAACCAGGGTAGCAACGGTGGTGTAAACATAGCTATCGTTCCGTTCGGCATGCGGACGTTGCTGCTGCCAGCGATACACAACTCGCCCTGGTGCTGACGACAACACGAGTAATTCATCGCCCACGCGTACCGCCTCAGCCAGCTTATGTGAAACAAACAGAACGGCCAGGTCACGTTCGGCCAGCAGGCGCAGCAGGAGGTCTTGCAGTTCGCGCCGCAGACCAATATCCAGCGCACTAAAGGGCTCGTCCATCAGCAGCAAGTCGGCGTCAATGGCGAGTGCCCGCCCCAATGCCACCCGCTGCCGCATACCACCACTGAGCTGATGTGGATATTTCGCGTGTGCCTCGGCCAGGCCAAGCCGTTCAGCTAAGGCCCGTGCAACCTGCCGCCGTTCGGTGCGGCTTACTCCGCGTGCTTTGAGGCCAAAAGCGATGTTGTCAATTGTGGTGCGCCAGGGCAGCAGACGCGGCTCTTGAAACATGTAGGCTGTTTGCCGAAACTGGTTCTCGACGACTCCCACAGGCGGTGTAATTAAGCGCGCCGCAATATGTAGAAGCGTGGTTTTGCCGCACCCTGAAGGCCCATTTAGTGCGACCACCTGCCCGGAATGCACGCGGAGGCTTATCTGGTCAAGAACAGTTGTCTGACCATAACAATGGCGAACATCGGTGAGTGCCAGCATATGTTTGTTACCTTGCCGGTTCGGAGCGTCGCACATGGTGGACGCGATTGTCGGAAATATCCGCAGTCGTCGGCGGGTGTCGCCATGGTTCCAGGTAGTGCTTGAGCGGATGAAGCATGAGGTACTCAAACGTAAACATCAACAATACAGCGACTGCAATCCAGGCCATGGCTGCGGCCGTATCCAGATTGATGCGCGCCACACTCAGGGCAGCGCCGATACCGCTGTTCGATGCCAGTAATTCCGACATCAACGCGACTTTCCAGGCAATCCCTAACCCTGCGACGATCACCGGAAAGAGATATGAGAGCAAGTGTGGCACATAGATGTCAGCAAACAGCGTACTGCGCGGCGTCCGAAACACATGCGCTATCTCCAGCAAAGCGCGGTCAACGGTCTGTGTGCCTTCCAGGGCTCCGATAAAAACAATTGGCAGCGTGGCTGCCGCCACGGTAAAGATCGGCGTGCCGCCATCCATACCGAACCAGAGCATGGCGAGCACAATCCAGGCAATCGGCGGAATACCCTGGAGCATGGTCACGACTGTCCAGACGAGTTGCCGGATCATCGTGTTGCTGCCCGCTATCGTTCCCAATAGGCCTCCCAGTAGTGTGGCCGCACCAAAACCCACTAGCGCGTGTATACCTGTTATGTATGCCGCTGTAACAACATGCCCTTCCTGAAACAGGCGCACCAACGCAACCACGGTCTCATAGGGCGATGGTAAGATGACCGGGTTGTAGCGGAGCGCTCCCCAATGCCATATCAGCACGAACAGCCCAATGCCGATGAAGCTGATCCAGCGTCGCTCCGGGTGACGGCGCTGGCGGCTACGCGTGTGTGTATCCACTCGTTGCATCACCCTATCCAGCGTTCTCGGGAGCCGACTTCAGCAGCAGCAACAGCATCACCACTGGTGTCCCGGCAACAATGCTGTGCGGCATCCGTGGTGGCATATGAATCCAGGTATTGGTCTGGGCGTCGAGTGCATTGGGTCCAAGCGTCACACGGGCTTCACCCTGCACAAAGTGCAGAATAGCGGCCGGCGCGGCCGTGTGCTCCGACAATTCCTGCCCGGCGGCAAAACCAAAGAGTACTGCCTTGAGCTGGTCGTCCTGGTAGATCGTTCGACTAATTGTGCTATCAGCCGGAATATCGATCTGTGCGGCGAGATCGCCAAATCTGGTTGCATGCATTCCTCAGTTCCTTTCCAGCGGTTTCA
Source organism: Chloroflexaceae bacterium (assembly GCA_034437035.1). Classification (GTDB taxonomy): domain Bacteria; phylum Chloroflexota; class Chloroflexia; order Chloroflexales; family Chloroflexaceae; genus CAKZQX01. The sequence goes on along the minus strand of DAOTUI010000089.1, from coordinate 39,920 downwards.
CGGCCACCAGTGTTATCGCGCCCAGATTAGCCTGATGTTTGCGGAAGACCTGGCGCATCGCTACCACGCGCTTACGCGCTGCGCCGTTACGCACGAGGTTAAAGACAATCCGTAGTGCCCGGCCCAGTCCCTCATCTTGCAGCATACGCTGCGGTTCAAGCAGGTGCATCGGCGCATGCGCCTCGAACTGCACCTGGAAGCCTTCCGCCTCAAGCAGGGTGCGCCACTCCGTTGAAGTAAGCGGGCGAGCGCCGACATGGATTGCCGCCGAGAGGTCGCGCAACACCGTATCTTTCGCCGTATCACCCAGGTCGTCAGGGGTCAGGCTCAGTTCGTGGATGCCGTAGCGCCCGCCGGGCTGCAACACGCGGTAAGCCTCGCGCACAATGCGCGCTTTCTGCGCAGGGGTATGCATCGTCAGCATGGCCTCGCCATAGATGACTGTCGCAGTCTGATCGTCGAGACCCGTGGACTCGGCGGTGCCAACCAGACAGCGATGGCGTGGATCAGTCAGGAAGTTGCGGACACTGGCTGCGGCCGCCTCGTCACGCTCGATACCGGTGTATACAGCCGGGTTGCGCTTCAAGGCGAGCTGCGTCGTCACGCCCAGACCAGGCGCAAATTCCACCACAGCGTCAGATGGGCCGATAGCCAGGGCCGCAAGCATACGTTGCGTTAGTTCTAAGCCGCCCGGACGCAGCACTCGCTTGCCCATGCGGGCAAGTAACCAGTGACCGGGCATTTTCGTTATGGTAAGCCCTTCGCCCGGCATGTGTTCGTGGATCTCCGTCTGGGTTCTCATCATGTCCTCCTTGTATGGGTATGGGGCGATTGCGCGGCGTGCTGTAATTCCTGCAGGAACCGATCAAGCGGCACATGGTAGACCGCCGCCGCAGCGGCAATGCTTTCGAACGGTGCCATCACACAGCCGACACACGCCATACGGTGGCGCACAAACACCAGCGCGACCTGCGGAGCATGTCGAAATAGCTCGGCCAGTTTTGTATCAGCCGTCAGGCATAGTTGTGCCATCGTGATTGTCTCCTTAGACCAGTACTGTTCTGTAATCCATGATCCTGATGTCTGGTCCGCTGCCTACTTTGCAACACAGGAGGTACGCGGTCGCTCCGTGATACGATATCCTTCACCTCCGGCAGGGCGGAAGATAAGAACAGTACCGCGCAGCCTGGCGCTGGTGAGCGGCCGCGCCAATATCAGTCAGCGCAGCGTGATTAAGGTCACACAGGAAGGCAATGCGCTGAAGCGGGAAAATGCTTTGCGTAGACATTGGATAACCTTAAAGTGAAAGAACCCAAAATTGCCGGTTCCAGCGGATTGCTACCCGGTAGATTAGCCTCCACGCGGCCAATACATCATCACGGCAATGCCGAGCAGCACCAGGACTGCGCCGATGAGGTCGAAGCGGTCCGGCGCGGTGCCATCGACCCGCCAGCCCCACATGATCGAGAGGAGTATAAAGACACCGCCGTAAGCGGCATAGACCCGGCTGAAGTGAGCGGACTGCAAGGTGGGGATGATCCCATACAGCACCAGCAGGATGGCCCCGATGACGGCGTACCACGGGCTTCGCCCCTCACGCAGCCAGATCCAGACCAGATACCCACCACCAATTTCGCAGAAACCAGCGACGAGAAACAACGCGAGTGAGCGGAGCACATCGATCATGTCTGCCTCATGCTTTGATATGAGCGTATGTTACTTTCGCAAGTTAGAATAGACGTATACTTGTTATTTGTCAATACGAACATAGCCCTGCCGGTAAAGATCGTACATCCTTTCGGCGAGCGAACACATCGGGTTTAAGGTATCAGAAAGCCAAAATTCGACATCAAGAATTGGATAACCTTAAAGTGAAAGAACCCAAAACTCCAGGTTACAGCGGATTGCTGTCCGGTATGACGCCAGCGTCACTCGTGGCAGAACGTTCTAGCGTGGGACATTATTGCGGTGTTGGCTAGACATCCGGGTACGCGGGAACTGGGGGGCGTTCTCTTGCTCTCACATTCGCATGCTTATACGTTAAAACGCCTAACTACTCATAAGTGCTGCAACTTCTGCACCCGTGCGACCAACTCCTGCTCGGCTTCCGCGCCGGTCAGCACAACGGTTGCGCCCAACTGCTCGATCAACCGGTCGGCCAGTTCTGCATACATCTCCCAGGGATAGGTGCGCGCGGGCATGCTGCATCCCGGATGGATCACGACCAGGGGCCGTTGCACGGGGGCGTACGGCTTCCGGTGCTTCCGCGTCAGATTGGCGCGGCACTCCAGCGCCGGAAACGCCTCCTCCAGGAAGGTACGGGCGTCGTCCGGCACCTGCAAGATCAGATCGTGTTCCTCGGTGGTCAACCCGATTGCGCCGACCAGATCCAGGCCGCGTTCAACCTCGTGCAGCATGCGTTCCGGGTGCTTATGCCGGGTAGTGAGCAGCGAGCCGGGACCGTCGATGGAAGCCGCCACACGCAGCGGAATATCCGCCAGGTAGCAGAGATAGGCCGAGGGCAGCGGGCTCTGCCGAAACGAGGTAAAGATAATCGCACCGTCGAACTGCCGCTCCCGCAGCAGCGCAATCATCTGCTGCTCGCGTTCGGGATCGCGGGGCAGTTTCTGCCAGGGGTCCATCCAGGGAGCCTGGTAGACGATCACATCGTCGATGTCCGGGTTCAGGCGACCGGCCTGCGCGCCGATGGGACTTGCCAGCAGGGTTAGGGACGCTTGCGGTAGCGACTGCCGGATCGCATGCATTGCCGGGGTCATCACCAGCACATCGCCCAGATTATCCAGCCGGACCGCCGGCACACGCCGCACTGCGCGCCATTCGGGTGGCATGGACATCAGTTCGGTCACGTTTCCGCTCCCAGATGCAACTGCATCTGCGTCTGCTCGGCCAACTGCCAGGTCAGGGGGCGATAGTCGCGCTCAACCAGCGGGCCCAGGCGCTCAACGGCGGCAATGATGTCCAGCGCATGGTTTGCATCGCGCCCGACAAAATCGGGTGCGCGGCGAGCATGTTCGGGCAACGCCTCGGTACCCAGATCGACCAGCACGGTGCGGCACCCGGCGCGATTACCGGCCTCGACATCATTCAGAATATCGCCGACAAACCAGGAACGCCGCAGATCAATCTGCAGATCGGCAGCGGCAGTGAATAGCATCCCCGGCTCCGGCTTGCGACACCCGCAGGCCACCGCCAGCTCCGGAATTACGCCGGCGGGATGGTGCGGGCAGTAGTAGATGCCATCGAGTGTTACGCCGGATTGCCCCAGTTCTCCGGTAAGATGGGCATGCATGTGCTGCAGATCTTCCTCGGTGAAGTAGCCCCGCGCCACCCCGGCCTGATTGGTAATCAGCACCAGCAGAAAGCTCGCCTGCTGGAAGCGCCGCAACTGCGCCGCAATCCCGGCATAGAGGCAGAGTTCTTCGGGCCGCGATGGGTAGTGCCGGGGATGGACCAGCGTCCCATCCCGATCAAGAAAGAGTGCCCGCAAGCGCATCGGCTGCTCCTCTCCAACCGCAGGTGCCCGACACATAAGTGGTGCCAGGCAGTTCAATCATTTCGCCACAGGTTTATCGTTCGCTTCTGGCTCTATCCTACGCCGTTCCGGGGGGGGATGCATTGGGCAGGTGCATAAAATTTGTCCTATGGTGTGTGATAGTTGTTGTGCAGTTGCACAATCGCCATATTCGTAGATGTCGTAAGGTGTGGCTGCAAGTCGCACCAAAGCTCCTTCCCCAACAAAAAAGGACGCGCATAAACGCGTCCCTACCGGTAAAATTTTACCTATGAGAATTGGGATGCACAGTTCTAGCCCGCCGCTACGCCTGCACGTCGGAGTCCTGAAGTGCCCGCAGTGCCAGCGCCAGCCGAATCTGGACGCCGTCGTCGAAGCAGCGCGGGTTCAGACCCGTCAGGGCGTTGATCTTGTCAAGCCGGTAGCCCAGGGTGTTGCGATGGATCGCCAGGGCGGCGGCGGTGCTTGAGGGCGCACAGTTCTGCGCGAAGAAGACCGCCAGTGTCTGCAGCAGTTCGGGCGCATGGTTGAGCGGGCTCAGCAGGTGTGTTGCCAGGTCGATTTTGGTCTGCTCATCCGAGACGCCCACAAATGCTGCGATGCCCAGCCTATCCAGACAGTAGACCCCATTCGGGCCGTGGAAGCGATGGCCCAGCGAGAGCGCCGCCCGTGCGTCCGCGTAGGAGCGGGTCAACTCCAGAATGCCCGGGTGGTAGCGGCCAATGCCGATACTGATCGCCGCGTCAATCTCCCGGCGCATATGCCGCAGCAGCGCATTCGCCGCCCGCTTGAGCGCCGTCAGGTTGGCCCACGATGCGCTGGACTGATCCGGCCCATCCTGCTGATCTACCCAGGAGACCAGGTTTTTGGTATCGCTGGCCTTCAGCACGGCCACCTGACCATCGCCCAGGTAGGCGCAAACTGTGTCATTCGGCAGGTGGAAAAAGCTAACCACACTGCTGATCAAGGTCTGCACCCGCTGCCGGATCTGCTCATCGGCGGTGGCCCCCGGATGACCGGTGCGGGTTGCCAGAATGTAATCGGCGGCCTCGATCAGGATCACCGCGCGGGGTGGGGCAAAATCCAGGCCCAGCAGCCGGGCATCGCGCAGTCAAGGTCACAAGAAATCGTTTGCGCATGCGATCCTCCTGTCAGTGCGATACGTTTAGCATAGTCGATAGGAGGATATCCTGCAAATCTACGGTGGTGAACCACTAGATGGTTTACAACCAATTCAGGATAGCTAAACATATACTAACTCGAAAAAAAACAAATCATCACAGAAAAAGAAGTGCTATTACAGTGACTAAACAGAGAAACATTTGGCCCATTGGGATAGCCTTCACCATACTGCTGGACAGTTTAACTCCTAATAAACTAAAAGTTCTATAGCCAAAACTTCCTAAACAATGTATACTATGTTCAAGAGTAATCAATACTCGTCCTTGCTCAGGGTAATCGCATATAAACCTTCGCATCCTGATCCGGAGGAACCCCGCCATCATAGATACGAGCCACACCAAACTATCGTGCGGAACAACCCCGCTACGGTATGCGCGTCTGCGCAAGACAGTAGTGAAAACAACCATAGCGGTGAAACGAATGCCGTTACATCACATGAACGTAGTGAGCGTGTGCTTCAGAACGGCATGCTCCATGGTGATTTAAATGCAATTGCCCTGGGATTTATGGGAGAGTGTATATGGTGACGCTTGAAGCACTGGTCGAGACGGCCCGGCAGCGTGAAAGCCTGCATCTGCGCAGTCTGGTTCAGGACTTTTTGCGCGAGCATTCCCACCTTGCAGACATACCCCGACCTGCCGGTGACAATCCCCAGGTTCTGGGAACGGCGGCTGCATTACTGGAATTGCTCGCCGAACGTACGGATCAAATGGCTCCGGACTGGACCGCCGAGATCGGCGCTGTGCCGGAACCGGTGTTCTTACTTGAGGCAGCGACACGGATGCGGCATCTCCGGGCGCTCTGCGAGCGGGAAGCTCCCGAACCGTTACGGAAACGGGGGTTATTTGCGCCACCGGATTTCCTTACGGTTGCGTAGTGCTCATCCAGATCGCCTTACTCAGTTCTTCGTTGCTTCGTTCTTTGTTCTTTGTTCTTTGTTCTTTGTTCTTTTCACGAGGAGATGCATCAATGCTCAAGACAATTGAGGGTATCTTTCGCAACGGAAAAATTGAGTTACTCGAAACACCAGACAATATTCACGACGAAACCCGCGTCCTGATCATCTTTCTTCCGCCGTCCACGGGGCCGGTAGACCTGGCGAGTCGTGGCATTGATCCGGCCCAGGCGGCCGACCTGCGGGCACGGTTACGGACATTCGCCGCCGATTGGGAGCGCACTGAGATGGACGACTACGATGACTACGAACGTAACGCCGCTGCGCTATAAGCGTGGAGATGTTGTGCTGGTCCTGTTTCCCGACTCCAACCTGCGTAGTGCTAAACGGCGTCCCGTTGTCATCGTGCAGGCGGATAATCTCCAGACCGGATTGCCGCAACTGATTGTGGCAATGATTACCAGCAATCTTGCCCGGTTGCCGCATCCAAGTCGCGTGTTTGTCAGCCGTACCAGCACCCCTGGTCAGCATGCCGGTTTACTCACCGACTCTGTTGTGATGACCGATAACCTGGTCACTATAGCGGAGACCGAAATTGACCGTGCGATTGGATTCCTCCCCATGACGGAGATTGATCGTGCATTACGGCATACACTCGACCTTTAACACCACATATTGAACAGTTTCTCACACGAACTCTCAATGTTATAGGTGCATTAGTGGAAACAGTTATCTATTGCTCCAACGAGGATTTGCTAAAACCATGCGTGCCAAAGCTACAGAGCAAGCTGATCCGTCCATCCGATGTTGGTCATCTCTGCGCCCGCTGCGTCTCTGCGGTGAGAAAGAAATCTCGTTGTAGTACGATGCAACTACAAAATACAACCACGAGTGAGATAAACCCGTTGTGCAGAGTGACATCACAGCCCATTCGTGCATTCGTGGACGGTTCTCCCCGCGTGAATACAGAACCACGAATCCCGCGAAACGATGCGAAGAATGTGAAAGGTAAGTGAGGCATATTTCGCGCCTTTTGCCTGGTTGCATCCTTTCGTGATCCTGATCGTCTTTATCCCTACGCAGTATTCACACAAAATGCCGTCCTCAGGCGGTTTCCCCCACCTCCAAAGACGGCACCACGGACTACGGACTACAGACTTCGGATTACAGACTTCGGATTACAGACTTCGCCTCCTGCTACCGCAGATACTCCACACCTGCATTCAATGCATCCTCCCACTCGGGCAGTGCCTGCGCCGCCGGCAAGATCGTCGGTGGTTTCGGCGCGCCGGGCCGATCCTGGAGCATCATCTGCCACCAACTAACATCTTGCCATGCCCCCAGTTTGTAGGCGACCGCCTCATAAACCCCGACCGACTGGAACCCCAGCGATTCATGCAGCCTGACCCCGCCATCATTGGGTAGCGTAATCCCGGCATAAACATTGTAGTAGCCCTGCAGCCGCAGGAGCGCAAAGAGCGAGGTGTAGAGCGCCCGCGCCACCCTTTTCTGGCGGTACTCCGCATGCACATACACCGACACCTCAACCGACCACTGGTAGGCGGCGCGCACCCGGTGCGGGTTGGCATAGGTATAGCCCACCACCACCCCGCCATACTCGCAGACTAACCAGGGCAGTCGCTCCAGCGTCTTCACCAACCGCTGCCGCATATCGCTTACATTCGGCGGTGTCAACTCAAATGAAAAGCTGGTCTGCTTGACGATCGGCACATAAATGGCCCGCGTCGCCGCGGCATCGTTCTCCGTTGCCAGCCTGATCGTTCCGGTCATGACAAAATCCTCCTCAGATCGCCCGGCGAAGAGTTTCAAAACGTAGCGCAATGGTATAGCGTGGGTCACATGTTGTCAAATTGTCAAATAGAGAGAACCCGGAACAAAGAAACACCGAACAAAGCGCGCCGGTTACATGCCTATCAAACACCGTGGTTGTTCTTTGTCCTATGTTTGAATAACAGGACTTACGTAGTTCTCCACCTGGAGATGTATTTCGCCTCCGGCAGGGCGGAACAGACCACCTTTTTCACGAACATTTTGCACAAAGTGCAAAATGTTCGTGAAAAAGATCATAGCGTACCATGCTGCCGCAGGCGAATCGGGCCATTCATTTCAATCAAACGCCCAGTTTGCAGACCCACCGCGTAACGCGTGTGAATAAGATCTTCCGCCCGGCCGGAGGCGACATTCTTTTCGGATCAGGGACCGCGTAACGCGTGTCATTCACACGCGTTACGCGGTGAGCGTCTAAACCGGACGTTTCACCTGATGGAAGCCGGTTTCGCCTGCGGCAGCATGGTACTTTTTATTCTCTTGCACAAAAAAATTCACTTTGTGAATTTTTTTGTGCAAAAGATCAGTCTGTTTCCCCCCGGACGGAGGCGGAATGACCTGCCTGGTCAGGGATCGCGTAACGCGTGCCTATGAGCGATACGCTCCCCGTTCGTTAAACCACTATTTCCTTTGGAAAGTGAACAAATATCAACCGGGAGAGGGTAGTACCGCTACTTGAAAAATAGTAAAATGTGCAAAGTTCAACAAAAGAAACTTTCTCACAAAGAATTCTAATTGCATACGCTACCTGCATTATGCGGAGTGCTGCCAATGGAACATTGCCGTTCATAGTGCTGAGAAGCATGTAGACTTGTCACTCTTGGGAGATCCCCCCTATGCCACACACATCTCCCAACCAGTTGCCCAGAGGAGGTACGTATGACCCAGACAACGTTGCGCGTCAACGAACATGGCCTGGTGCAGCACGCAGATCTGCAACATCTGATCACGGCGCTGCAAGATAAGGGCTACCAGGTAATCGGTCCGACCCGGCAGGATAGCGCGGTTGTTTACGACGAGATCGACTCCATCGCCGATCTGCCCGTCGGTTGGACCGATGAACAGGATGGCGGCACCTACCGCCTCAAGCGCCGCGATGATGCCGCGCTCTTTGGCTACACCAACAGTCCCCAGTCCTGGAAAAAGTTCCTGCATCCGCCCCACCGCCGCCTATGGCAGGCTCAGCGGGAGGACGCCGAGAGCGATTTTGTCTTTATACCGGAGAATGGCATCCTGCCCCGGTATGCGTTTCTTGGTGTGCGCGCCTGCGAGTTGAATGCGATTGCCATTCAAAACACTGTTTTTACCAAAGGCCCCTTTATTGACCCCATGTTTAAGTCGCTCCACGATGCGGCCTTTATCGTCGCCGTGAACTGCATCCAGGCCGGTGGCACCTGCTTCTGCGCCTCGATGGACAGCGGCCCGCATGTCCACAGCGGTTTTGATCTGGCGCTGACCGAACTGATCGACACCGACCGCCATGTCTTCCTGGTGGAAGTAGGCTCCCGGCGTGGTGCCGAGGTCATGGAACAGGTGCCCTTTGAACCGGCCCAGGCGCAAGACCTGGAAGCGGTTCGCCGGATTGCGGCGGACGTGGCCGACAATATGGGGCGCGTTATGAATACCACCGACATCAAGCAGTTCCTCTACGATAATGTCAACCACCCCCGCTGGGACGATGTCGCCAATCGCTGCCTGACCTGCAGCAACTGCACCATCGTCTGCCCCACCTGCTTCTGCACCACGGTTGAGGATGTCACCGATCTGACCGGCAATCAGGCTGAGCGCCGGCAGCGGTGGGACTCCTGTTTTACGCTGGACTTTTCCTACATCCATGGAGGCAGCGTGCGCGCACTGGCGCGGGATCGCTATCGCCAGTGGATGACCCATAAACTGGCATCCTGGATCGATCAGTTTGATAGCTCCGGCTGTGTTGGCTGTGGGCGCTGCATCACCTGGTGCCCGGTCGGTATCGATATCACCGAGGAAGTTCGGGCTATGCACGATGCCGATACCACCAGTGCGGAGATCTCCACCCTGAATATGGTTTGATGCGCCCGGACTATGCAGGATCTATCCTACAAAGGAGTAGCCAGTATGACAACCGTAGAGTCGATTGAGTCCGTCCTTGAGGGACACCCGTTTTTCAAGGATATCGAGCCGCGTCTGGTGCATCAGATGGCCGAGCATGCCTCGCTGAACAGTTTTGAGGCCGGTCAGATGATCTTCCGGCAGGGTGAAGCGGCCAACCAGTTCTACATCATCAGCAAGGGACAGGTGGCGCTAGAGGTTTTTGCCCCGCAGCAGGGCGCGATCCCGCTGATGACGCTCAGCGATGGCGATGTGCTGGGTTGGTCGTGGCTGTTTGAGCCATACACCTGGCATCTGGATGCGCGCACGATGGTGGAAACCCAGACGATTACGCTGGATGGCGCGGGTCTGCGCGCCGAGTGTGACCACAACCATGAACTGGGCTATCATCTGATGCGGCAATCGGTCGAGATTGTTGTGCAGCGTCTGCAGGCCGCGTTGATGCAGGTGATCGATGTGTATGGTCTTAAGAAGCAGTAGCGCCACAGCGGGCGTCCGCTCAGAACAAACGGAGGTGCAAATATGACTGCCACTGTCGCGCATTCCCCAACGCGCAATTTACCCAATCCCATGCTGCCCAATCCCTACCGGGTGCAGCGGGTGCGCAAAGAAACGCAGGATACGTTTACCCTTGAACTGGAACCGGCCAACGGTCAGAGTGATTTTCACTTTGCCGCCGGGCAGTTCAATATGTTGTACATTTTTGGTGTCGGCGAAGTGCCGATTTCGATTAGCGGCGATCCCGGCAAGCCGCGCAAGCTGGTGCATACTACCCGCGCGGTTGGTGTTGTCACCAGCGCCATGCAGCAACTCAAGCGTGATGATATGGTCGGCGTACGCGGACCGTTTGGTAATGACTGGCCCGTGGTTGAGGCCCAGGGCAAGGATGTGGTGATCGTGGCCGGTGGTCTGGGGTTGGCTCCGGTGCGGCCCGCGCTCTACCATGTGCTAAACCACCGCGAGAAGTATGATAATGTGGTGCTGCTCTACGGCACCCGCACACCCAACGACATCCTCTATCGCCGCGAAGTTGAGAAGTGGCGCGCCCGTCTCGACGTTGATGTGCATGTCACGGTTGACCGGGCGATCCATCCCTGGCGCGGCAATGTCGGCGTTGTCACCCGCCTGATCCCCAAGTCGCCGTTTGACCATCTGAACGCCGTGGCGATGATCTGCGGCCCCGAGGTGATGATCCGCTTCACCGTGCTGGAACTGGAGCGGCGCGGTGTCTTACCCGACAACATCTTTATTTCGATGGAGCGCAATATGAAGTGTGCCACCGGGTTCTGTGGACATTGCCAGTGGGGGCCGAATTTCGTCTGCAAGGACGGGCCAGTGTTTCGCTATAGCGAGATTAAACCATTTTTTGGACAGAGGGGGCTTTAGATGCCGGCCAAACGTAAACCAAAACTCGCCGTCTGGAAGTTTGCTTCCTGTGATGGCTGCCAGATGAGTCTGCTGGACTGCGAAGATGAACTGCTTGCCGTAGCCGAAGCGGTTGAGATTGCCAACTTCCCGGAGGCATCGCGGGCAGTGATGAAAGGCCCCTACGATCTGTCGCTGGTCGAGGGCTCGATTACCACCTCGCACGATGCCGAGCGCATTCACCAGGTGCGGCGGGCCTCGAAGTTCCTGGTGACAATCGGCGCATGCGCGACGTCCGGCGGGCTGCAGGCGCTACGCAACTTTGGCGATGTCAAGGAATATATCTCCTATGTCTACCCGACCCCCGACTATATCTCGGCATTGCAGAAATCCACACCCATCGCCGACCATGTTTTTGTCGATTATGAACTGCGCGGCTGCCCGATCAGCAAGCAGCAATTGCTGGAAACCATCAGCGCCTTCCTGCATGGCCGCCGGCCGATTACGCCGCCCCACAGCGTCTGCGTGGAGTGCAAACGGCGCAACACCGTCTGTGTGATGGTGGCGCAGGGCACGCCCTGCCTGGGTCCGGTGACGCAGGCAGGGTGCGGCGCAATCTGCCCGGCCTACAATCGGGGTTGCTACGGCTGCTTTGGCCCGATGGAGTCGCCCAACCCACCCGCGCTGGCGACCTGGTTTGAAAACCTGGGCATGTCCGATATCGATATTGTTCGCTCGTTCCGGGGCATTAATGCCTACGCCGACCCATTCCGCAAGGAGAGTGAGGCCCATGAAAAGCAAAACTACCACAATTAAGGTTGATTACCTTGCGCGTGTCGAAGGTGAGGGCGGGCTCTACGTCAAGGTCAAGGACAAAAATGTCACCGATGTCCAGTTGCGTATCTTTGAGCCGCCGCGCTTCTTCGAGGCGTTCCTGCTGGGACGCGACTACAGCGAGGTGCCTGACATCACGGCGCGGATCTGCGGGATCTGCCCGGTTGCCTACCAGATGAGTTCGGTTCACGCGATGGAGAATGCCTTCGGCGTCATCGTTGAGGGGCCGTTGCGCGAACTGCGCCGCCTGATCTACTGTGGCGAGTGGATTGAAAGCCATGTGCTGCACTTCTCGATGCTGCATGCACCCGACTTCCTGGGCTACCCGGATGCCATTCAGATGGCGAAGGACCACCCGGAGATTGTGCAGGCCGCGCTCAAGCTGAAGAAGGCCGGCAACGATATCGTCACCTTCATCGGCGGACGCGAGATTCACCCGATCAATGTACGGGTGGGCGGGTTCTACAAGGTGCCGACCCGCCGCGAACTACGCCGCCGCCTGAAGGATCAGTTGGAGGAGGCCCGCGAGATTGCCAAAGTTGCTGTGGACTGGACCGCCTCGCTGCCCTGCCCGGATTTTGAGCGTGATTACGAGTATGTTGCGCTGCAACATCCCGATGAGTATCCCTATAATGAGGGCCGGTTGGTATCGAACAAGGGTTTGGATATTGGCATCCAGGAATATCCGGACTACTTCGCCGAGGAGCATGTCGCCCACTCGACGGCGCTGCACTCGGTGCTGAAGGCACGGGGTGCGTACCATGTCGGTCCGCTGGCGCGCTACAATCTGAACTTTGATCGGCTCTCGCCCATGGCGCAGGAGGCCGCGCGCAACGCCGGCCTGGGATCCCAGTGCTGCAATCCGTTTAAGAGCATCGTTGTGCGGGCGGTCGAAACGCTCTATGCCTGTGACGAGGCGCTCCGCATTATCGACAGCTACGAGATGCCGGACGAACCGGCGGTTAAGATCAAGCCGCGCGCCGGGGTGGGGCATGGTTGTAGCGAGGCACCCCGTGGCATTCTCTACCATCGCTACCGCATCGACGACGAGGGCAATATCCGCGATGCGCGGATCATTCCGCCCACCTCGCAGAACCAGAAGACCATCGAGAATGACCTCTGGCAGTTTGTGCCGCAAAACATTAACACCGCCCACGACAAACTTACCTGGCAGTGTGAGCAGGTTATTCGTAACTATGATCCCTGCATCTCCTGTTCGACCCACTTTTTGAAGCTGCATATTGAGCGGGAGTAGGGGTTAGGGGCAATACCTTTCAAATAAGAGTTATTTAGTGCTCCAAACTGTACAAATTGACTAGATGTAGTGGACTTGCTGCACGCCCGGAGCTTATTTGAAAGGTATTGGGGTTAGGGGTTAACGGTTAGGGATGAGGAATGAGGGGCGAAAAAATATGTTTTCGTCCTTCGTCCTTCGTCCCTGACCCTTCGTCATCCGTCCCTGACCCTTCGTCATCCGTCCCTTACCTTTCGTCCTTCGTCTTTCGTCCTTCGTCCTGAAGCGAACGAGCAAACATATGCATCAGGTGCTGATCATCGGGGTGGGAAATGAGTTTCGCGGAGATGATGCCGCCGGGTTGGTCGTGGCGCGGCATCTACGGGAGCGCCTGCCGGAGATAACGGTGCGCGAGTCTCCCGGCGAGGGCGCTACGCTGATGGAGACCTGGAAAGATGGTGCGCAGGTCTTCCTGATCGACGCGGTCTCCTCCGGGTCGCCTGCCGGGACGATCCATCGACTGGAGGCGCATACCGGGCCGCTGCCGACGACCTTCTTCCGCTACTCCACACATGCCTTTGGTGTGGCCGAGGCCATCGAGATGGCACGCGTACTCGGTCAACTGCCCCCCCGGTTAATTGTCTACGGTATCGAGGGCGCAAACTACGAGGCCGGTGTCGAACTCTCGTCGGAGGTGGCGCAGGCAGTGGCGCAGGTGGTGGCGCGGGTGGTGGGGGAGGTGCAGGGGTAAGGGCAGGAGTGCGCACCCTCCCTTGGAACAGCGCATCGGAGAGTAGAAAACACAAAGCATACCTACCTTGCGCAAATCGCCAATCTGGTCTATCATCGCCAGGGTAGGCAACATGTCCCGGCAACTACTCCTGCCGACGGTGGGATCGCTTCGTTCCGGCGGGGGGCTTTGTCACCGCCGCAGCCGGCAGGTAGTCAACATCCGAGCGCAGGCTGTCGCGCAGGCGTCCGTGGGGCCTCAAGCGTGGCCTGCATCCTGACGAGATGCGGCAAGATCTGGCCGGTTGCCGTCTCGACGGGTAGTTGTTCGCCGGCCCATAGGCGGGCCAGTTCACCCGGTGGAACTGTTCCCATGAGACGCTCCTTACAACATAGCAGGTTGTTGTGGCACATTGCATCAAAATGGCAGAACTGTTCGTAAGGATGAGTTAGCTCTCGAGTAACGGGACGGGAATGAACCGTTTAGGCGGAAAAGTACGCCAGTTGCGCCGGCAGCGGGGTATGACCCTGCGTGAAACCGCCACACTGCTTGATATACACTACACGCACCTCCAGAAGATCGAGACCAGCCAGAAACGCCCTTCCTCCGACCTGATCCTCAAGCTGGCGACCCTGTTCGGGGTTACGGCTGACCAGTTGATGCGCGATGATGTTGACCTGGGATAACGCTGAAACAGGCGGGGAGATGCACCGCATCGGGGCAGCAGGAACCCCTGGATCGCGAACCCCACGAAATCGAGCGAAAAAAGCGAAAACTACACATAACCTCTCCGCGCAGGATTACAGCACGGCCTATTCGGGCATACCCAGAGAGATATCGTTAGAAGGCGATGATGCAAGTACGTAAGAGGGTGCAACCCCGAACGTTGACACATTGGCGCGTGAGAATGTTCAGTATGTCGGGACATGCTACCGCGTCGCCGCCTCGCCTCCCCACCTCCCCGCCTCGCCACGTCAGCTATGCACCCGCGTGGTAATCGTCACCTGGCTGGCCGCGGTGACGGCCTGGGGCAGGTCGGGATGCTCCTGCAGCAGTCGTTCCAGCAACACCTGATCGCGCTCGACCTCCTCCGGGCGCAGGGTGACGGAGCGGTTTTCGATGGTGATGGTGATTTCGGCGGGCATCCCTTCATCCGATTTTCCCTGCTCTTTGCGCAGTGCCACCAGCACCAGCAGGATCTCGGTAGCCTTTTCGACTAGCGTTGTCAGCAGCTCGCGGTTCTCGTAGACCACCTGCGCGGCCTGGATTGCCACATCGTACAGCGCGCCGATGCCCTTGGCGCCGGTGTAGGCCGGCTGAACCGCGTAGCCCTGCCCGCGTAGCGCATTGAAAGCCGCGCGGCCCAGCGCATCGACGCCGGCCGGGTCGGGCTGCTGTGGATAGGCCTCAACGAAGGCCAGCCGGATGGTGATGGGTTGTGGGGTGGTCATGGGTTTCTCCTTCTTTAGTGGTCGGTGGTCAGTGGTCAGTGGTCAGACTTCAGCTTTCAGGCTTCAGCTTTTGTTTTCATACCAGTTTGCCATCAAACCAACAATCAGCCGGAGTGGTCAGCTTTCAGCTTTCAGCACTCAGCATTCAGGCATCGTTCAATGTGGACAGTAGGTGCTTGCCACTGCGTAGTGCCGCCTTCAGGTAGTGCCGCCTTCAGGCGGTTGTCCGGCACCACCACGGTTGAAATAGCGGACGGCTGACGGCTGACAACTGACAACTGACGGCTGATGGCTGAATGCTTCCTCTATCGTAGCATAGTTCTGGGTTGTTGTTTTTACGTGTCGGGTTGGAGGAAGTCGTCTACCCAGGTGATGCCGTCAACCAGGGGTATACCGAGGTCTGGTTGGTATTTGATCAACTCTGCTGCCATGCCGGTCAGTTGCAGCAGATGGTGCCGGGTCTTTGCGTCTTTGCATTACGCCAGGATTGCTGCGCCTGCTTGAGCCACTGATGAGCCTGATCCTGGAGGGATTGCTCTTCTTGAGCATCCTCGGCATTCAGGCATTGACGCCAACAACGAGGGCGATACGCTGTTTGGGTGGCTGATCGGTCATACTGCTCTCAGGCCATTGCTGTTCCGGGGTGGATGGATTATGGATGGGTTATGCTGCGGGTATTGTATCATACTGGCGTTGGGACGTGAGAACGTTGACACGTTGAAACGTTAAAACGTTAGAACGTTAGAACGTTCTAACATTATTGATTGCTCAGGCGCACATGCCGGATATTGACATTTAGACAGGTCTGTGCTATGGTTTGCAAGAACAGGCCAGCCTTATCTTCAAGTAGATATTCTACAGGCGGGCCAGAATCATCTGCTTGCGCTTCGTCTGGAACCACCGCTCCGAGTGTCTCCCGTTGTGCTGCCCAGAGTTAACTATATTAGATATTGACAAAATTTTTTTGTTAGCATATACTAAGCCGCATCATTCATGTGGTCAAACCAGACGACACCGGGCGTATATATCTACCGGCACTGGTTATTGCATCCGGCAGTAAGCCAGAGCGCATTGCCGGTTGCACCCAATGACATGCACCGGAGTTAAAGCGCAATGAGGGCTATGCACGCGGGTTTATCTTCCACGCACTCCCAACACGCGGATCGAGCCAATCTATCAGGTACGACGCAGCTATTACCACTCCTCCCGATGCATGTATCTGCTCCACTCCCGTACACGGGTGATGTCAGGCATGGCATTGCTGAGATCGTTGCCCCCGAACCATCACTGGTTCGGCACTGCTGCATGCACTCCTCCCGAACGGTCAGTGGTTCAGGGGCAGCGACCTGTCCCCTCCCGCCTATGGCTATGACCGTGACGAAGCCAACCCTGGTTACGCCCACGGGCATGCCATGGGAGCACCTGCCGCAGTTTCCTACTGCGGTCACAAAGAGCACCAATCAATCCGTCGCCACCGCGCCGGCGCGGTCACCGCCGGCGCGGTCATGTTCGACCGCTGCACCGTTGCACCACAGCCGTAGTGCAACACAAAGGAGTACATATGCATACGGAAGTTGGTATCGTCGGTTCGCCGGATCGTGGATCGATCTGGTCGAGATCCTGGCGGTTGTCCTGGTTGTCGGGTGCGTGGTCGCGTGGCGCCATGCATAGCCCGGCACCGGCAGGAGGTGAATGATGCTACGCGCCTTGCACACGCTGCTGCCCTTTCTCCGGCCCTATCACGGGCGGATGCTGCTGGTGCTGATCAGTATCGTTGCCGTGACCGTTGCCGGGTTGCTTGGTCCCTGGCTCATCCGGGCACTGGTGCAAACGTTGCGTCTGGCGGGCGGTGATCTGACCGCCGCTACCTGGGGCATCGGTCAGATTGCGCTGGCCCTTGTTGCCGTGTACCTGGTGCGGAGTGTTGGGCAATTTCTGAATAACCACGTCGCACATATCGTTGCCTGGAATGTATGTCACGACCTGCGCACAGCGCTGTATCGCCAGTTGCAGCGGTTCTCACCCGCCTACTACGCCAATCGTCAGACGGGCGAGATTGTCAGCCGGGTGATCAAAGACACGGAGGATGTCGAACCAGTGGTGGCCGACGTCATCCACAGCTTTGTGGTGAGTCTGCTCCTGGCCGTTGGCATCGTCCTGGTGCTGATCCGGCTCGATCTGCATCTGGCCCTGCTGACCGTGCTCCCGCTACCCCTGACGATTATAGGTGTGTTCTGGCTGACGCGCCGTATTCTGCCCGCTTTCGCAGCCGAGGCCGTCCGCTCGGGCGAACTGAGCGCGCTTATCCAGGATAACGTATCTGGCATTAAAGAGATTCAGGTCTTTAACCGCGAACGCCACGAGCTCACGCGTGTCCACAGTTTGTCGCAGCACTATGCCCAGGATCAGGTGCATGCGCGCAAGCTGCTCGCCCTGCTCCAGCCCATGATCGAGGGTGCGACCGGGCTGAGTATCGTGCTGGTGGTCTGGTTCGGTGGGCAACGCGCCCTGCGCGGCGAACTCCTGGTTGAGGATCTGGTGGCCTTTGTGCTCTACCTGACGGTGTTCTACCAGCCGCTGACGATGCTGGTTGAGGTGAGCGAGGTGTTTCAGCGCGGCGTCGCCAGTCTCCACCGCATTCGCGAAGTCCTGGCGCTGGAGCCGGAGGTAGCCGATGCGCCAGATAGTGTTAAGCCGAGCCGGGTGCGCGGTCAGATTACGTTTGACAACGTGACCTTTGGCTACGACCCGGTGCGCCCGGTGCTGTTCGACATTACGCTCACGGTCGAGCCGGGACAAACGCTGGCGCTGGTGGGGCCGACTGGTGCGGGCAAGAGTACCATTGTGGGCCTGCCGGCACGCTTCTACGACCCGCAACAGGGCCAGGTATGCATCGACGGCCACGATGTGCGCCGGATCTGCCTGGATTCGCTGCGCCGCAACATCAGCATGGTGCTGCAAGATGTCTTTCTGTTCAATGGCAGCGTGCGCGAGAACATCCGCTTCGGCAAACCCGACGCCGGCGACGACGAGATTATCGCCGCGGCGCAGGCGGCATATGCCCACGATTTCATCAGCGCGCTGCCGCAGGGCTATGACACGCTGATCGGAGAGCGCGGCGTGAAGCTGTCGGGTGGGCAGAAACAGCGCTTGAGCATCGCCCGTGCCCTGCTCAAAGATGCACCGATTCTGATTCTGGACGAGGCGACTTCGGCGGTGGACAGCGCGACCGAGGCGCAGATTCAGCAGGCGCTCGAACGCTTGCGTGAGGGCCGGACCTGCCTGGTGATCGCCCACCGGCTTTCGACCATCCGCAGCGCCGACCAGATCGCCGTCCTCGACCATGGGCGGGTGGTGGAGCTTGGCCGTCACGAAGAGATTGTCGCCCGGGACGGCGTGTACCAACAGTTGCACCAGCGGCAGTATGCGTCGGCGGAGTGAAGCGGTAGCACAGCATGCGTGATAGGTTCGCTTGGGTAAAAGTACCGCGCACATGAGAAGAAAGGAACAACCGTATGCAATCCCTCAGCATCCGGATGATCAGTCTGTTGCTGCTGACGCTGGTTGCCGCCTGTGGGGGGGCAACCAGCCGCCACGGAAGCGCCGGAGCCGACTGAGGCACCGGCTAGAAGATGCACCGACGGAAGGTGCCGCCGATCCGGCTTCCGCAGATGCCCAGGCCGAAACGTCTGCCGGCACCCAGACAGTGGGCGCAGCGTGGGGCAAGATGAACGTCTACCTCGATGAACTTGAGCGCATTTTGCTTGATTCGGACCTGGACGTTGATGTCGTGCAGGAGTGAGCCGGGGTGACACGGTGACACGGTGACACCAAAATGGTCGGATAATTTCGCGTATCTCGTGCGCTTGAAGGAGGTATGCATGACCTATCAGCACATCGAACTGCCTCTGTCGGAGACGATAGCCCGCGCCGGGCAGCTCAGTGACCACCTGAAGGTACACCTGGGTCAACCAGGCGACGCGGGTTGGGTGGCTCCAACCGAACTTTTTGCGCCCGCATCGGAACGTTTGGCCACACTGATCAGCGCAGCCCGGCAGCGGCTACGCACCAGTGCCGGCAACACCATTGGCAGCGCGCTGCTACAAGGCTATCAGTGGCCCATTATTGCGACGAGTATCGCCTGCTATCTGCTCGACCGGCGTGTGCCCGATCTGACGATAAGCAACGTTCGGCTGCACCCGCTCGACGATGGTGAGATGGATGAGATTGCGTTGCTCCAGCCGGCTTTTACCGCGCTTCCAAACGACCCGGCTGCAGCAAACGCAGACGTTCGGGTTGTGGCTGATCGCGCTGCTCTGCGCACCGAACTGCGATCCCACATTGAAGCACACCTGGGGGTGGTCATTGCCTGCCTCTGCGATCAGATCGGCTGCAACCCGCGCGGTCTGTGGCTCAATGTGGCCGACCGTTGCGCAGGTACGCTGATCTGGTTGATGCAGGCGCTCGACTCTGGTGTTCGGGCCGAACAGATTGAACACGAGATGAACTCCCTCATCCGTGTGCCCGGTTCCCCCCTGAACAACAAGATGGTCGGGCTATTCACCGTAACTCACGCCGGGCATACCCGGGCTTTTCTTGACCGGGCAACCTGTTGTTATTGGTACAAAACGGACGGTGGCGATTATTGCAACACATGCCCCCACCGCACCACGGCGGACCGGAATGAGCGCCTGCGGAAGTATATGGCCGAGGAGTATGCGGCGGGATGAAGCGGTTGCGCGGTTGCGCGTTTAACCGTTTCATCGCTTGAAATATCAACAGATGTTTATCGAAAGGAGCCAGACCATGACCCGTTTGCACCACATGCTCGCGGCCCTGTTCGCCGCCACGCTGCTGCTCGCCGCCTGTGGCGGGCAGACGGCCACTAACGATGCGCCGGAGCGGACCGAACCGCCGGCTGCTGCTGAACCAACGGAAGCAACCGAACCGACCGCCGCACCGGTGGCGGAAGATGAAGCTACGGAAGCAGTGACCGAAGCAGCATCCGCCGCCGGGTTCCCCGTAACGGTCACCGACGGCCTGGGCCGCGAACTGACATTTGAGGAACCGCCGGAGCGGGTAGTTGCAATTTACAACGGCAACTTCGGTAACTTGGCGACTCTCGGCGTACGCCCGGTCGCAACTCTGGCAAACGAGAGTATGCTGGCAGCCCCACGCTACTTTGAGGACGGGGAGTCCATTCCGTCGGTAGGAGCTACGGATGGCGGGATTGACCTGGAGGCAGTTGCCGCCGCTGACCCTGACCTCATCCTCGGCTTTGGCATGGAACAGGTCCAGTCGATGGGAGAAATCGCACCAATTTACAGCCCGCTGGACACCGACACACTGGAGGGACTGTATGCCGAAACCCGCAATCTTGGAACGATTCTCGGCGTAGCCGATCGTGCAGAAGAAGCCATTCGCGCCTTTCAGGATCGTTTCGCGGCGTACAAGGCGCTGGCCCCCCGCGACGTCAGCGTGATGGTCGCTGCACCCGATGGCGATAATCTCAGTTCCGTCTCCTTGCGCACCGAGGCCGGCCCGGACTGCCAGATCCTGAACGAGATTGCGATTTGCAACTGGGACGACCCGACCGGCGGCGAGTCCTGGGGGTACGATACCACGCCGGAGGCGCTGCTGGAAATGAACCCGGACTTCATCTATTTCTGGGATGAATGGGACGGCACAAAGGAGGAACTGCCGGCCTTCTTGCGGCAGGATCCATTGTGGGCCGAGCTGGATGCCGTGCAGAACGAACGCGTGTTGCACGTCGATGGCTACTCGAACCCGGTTACCAGCAGCCTGGTTGCGACCGAACAACTCCTGGACATCTTCGCACCGCTCCTCTACCCGGACGTATTCCCAGACGGCCCGCTCACCGACGAGCAGGTACAAGAAATCGTCGGCGGTGAGGCAAGCAGTGACGCCTCCGTAGCAGACTTCCCGGTGACTATCACCGACGGCGCGGGGCGCGAACTGACATTTGAGCAGTCGCCGGAGCGGGTGGTCGCACTCTACAATGGCAACTTTGGCAGAATGGCGAGCCTGGGCGTGCGCCCGGTGGCAACGCTGGCGAACGAGGAAATGCTGTCAGACCCCATCTACTTTGAAGACGGGGAATCGATCCCATCGGTACGGGCTCCAGATGGCGAGATTGACCTGGAGGCGGTCGCTGCTGCCGACCCGGACCTGATTCTAGCCTTCAGTCTGGAAGAAGCACAGTCGATGGAAGCCCTTGCGCCGGTCTACATTCCGCAAGAGTTCGACAGCCTGGATGGATTGTACACCGAGACGCGCAACCTGGCCAGGATTCTCGGGATCCAGGAGCGCGCCGAAGAGATCATCAGCGCCTTCCAGGATCGGCTGGCGGCGTATCAGGAACTGACAGCGGGAGGCTTCTCTGTACTCATGCTGGGGGTGATGGGGGATAACAGCGTCTGGATTCACACCCTCGACGACCCGATGTGCGGAATCCTGGACACTATGGCGCGGTGCCCGTGGGAAACGCCCTTTGAAACGGAATTCGCGGGCTACGAGGGTACAATCGAGGCCGTGTTGGACATGAACCCGGACGTGATCATCCTGAACAACTGGACGGATAGCTCGGACGAAGCGGTGGTGCAGGAACTGGAATCCAATCCGCTGTGGCAGGAACTGGACGCCGTGCAGAACGAGCGCATTCTGAGCACGCCCGGTTACGACAATCCGATTTCCAGTAGCCTGCCCGCGACGCAAAAGTTCCTGGATATCTACATGCCCCTGCTCTTCCCCGATATACTCGACGGGCCACTCACCGACGAGGAAGTGCAGGAAATCCTGGCGGAGGCGCAGTAATCGTGGCAGCAACAGCAAGCTCCGCACCGCAACAGCGCGACCGTGCTCGCGACCCGGCTCGCCTCAGTCGGGTGGGGCTGGTCGGGCTGCTGCTGCTGGCGGCGCTCCTTGGCATGGGCGTGCTGGCGCTGATGATCGGCATCACCCGGATTGCGCCGGGCGACGTACTCGCCATCCTTTTTACCGCGGGTGGCGAGCGGGTGCCGCGGATTGTGATCTGGGAGGTGCGGCTGCCGCGCTTTCTCCTGGGGGCGCTGGCGGGTGCGGCCCTGGCCGTCTCCGGCGCAATGCTGCAGGATGCGCTCAGGAACGAGCTAGCCGCGCCGGGGTTGCTCGGTGTCTCCACCGGCGCGTCGCTGGTCGTCGCTGTGGTCGTAATTTTCAACATTGCGGTGCCGTTCGGTATGCTGCCGCTCTTCGCACTGGCCGGCGGGCTGCTGGCGGGAACTGTCATTCTGCTCGCGACTCGCCTGACCCGCGACCCGGTGCGAATGATTCTGATCGGCGCGGCACTTGGTGCGCTCTTCAGCGCATTGATCACCGTGGTGGTCGTGCTGGGTGAGCCGGAGGAGTTGCGGGCGCTCTATACGTTTCTGGTCGGTAGTCTGATCGGACGCGACTGGCAGGATGTGTGGCTCGTGCTGCCCTGGATCGCCGTAGCACTGCCAATCGCGCTGCTGTCTGGTCGCCCACTCAACCTGCTGCAACTCGGTGATGACATGGCCGAGGGGCTGGGCTTGCCCGTCTTCCGCACCCGCATGCTGATCTTTCTGGTGGCGATTGCGCTCAATGCCGCCATTGTTGCCGTCTGTGGGCCCATCGGCTTTGTAGCGCTGGTTGCACCGCACATGGTGCGCGGCCTGCTGCGGACCAGCGATGCCCGTCAGGTACTGCCGATCAGCGCGTTGCTGGGCGCAGTATTACTGACCGTATCGGACGTGCTCGCACGTGAAATCTTCAGCCCGGCGGAACTACCGGTCGGCCTGGTGACGGTGGCGCTGGGTTCGCCCATTGCGCTGGTGCTGCTGCGGCGGCTGATAGCGAAGCGGTAAAGCGTTTGAGCGGTAAAGCGTTTGAGCGTTTGAGTGTTTAGAAAGTTTTGAAAATGAGCGAAAGCATTGATCCGTATGCGGCATTACGTGACCGAATGAAGGTGTATGCGAGCCGTATTATCAAGCTCTACTCCAGTCTCCAGCAGTGCTATCGTTATGATGATGCCGCGATGGTTATTGGAAAACAACTACTACGTTCAGGCACGTCGGTAGCGGCAAACCACCGCGAGTCGAAATACTCACGCAGCAAAGCCGATCGGATTGCAAAGTTTCAGATCGTGTTGCAAGAGCTGGAAGAAAGCGCGCTCTGGCTAGAACTACTCGAAGAGCATCAAATGGCAAACTCTGAGGAACTGCGGCGTCTGCTGGATGAAACGAATCAGCTCATCGGAATCTTTATCGCCAGTGTCCGCACTTTGAAGCGTTGAAGCGTTCAGCCGCTCAATCGTTCAACCGTTCAATTGCTCAACCGCTTAAAAGGAAAGCCTATGATCGACACAACCGTTCAAACACTGAATCGTTCACAGGTGCAATCGCCCGATCCGCGTCCGTTCGCGGTGCGCCGCTTCGGGTTGCTCCTGATGCTGAGTGGGGTCGCCATCGTCCTGCTGGTGGTGCTCCACATTGCGGTCGGCACGCTCGACTTCACGCCGCGCCAGATTGTGCTGGCCCTGCTCAATCAGGCAGAAGCGGAGCTGCATCGGCAGGTCGTCTGGGGGTTGCGCTTGCCTCGTGCCCTGGTTGCCCTACTGGCGGGCGGGATGTTCGGCCTTGCGGGCGCGATCCTCCAGACCATCACGCGTAACCCGCTGGCCGAACCAGGCCTGATCGGCGTCTCCAGTGGGGCCGTGCTTGCCATTGTGGTGTACATCGTTTTCGACGCCGGCGGGAGCATCTGGGACAGCGTTGACTCCGGGTTGGTTCTACCGCTGACCGGTCTGTTCGGCGGCATGGCCGCGGGCGTAACCGTGTATCTCCTCAGCTATCAGTGTGGGAGCGACCCGATGCGGCTGGTGCTGGTCGGCGTGCTGATCGCCGGCATCAACAGTGCGCTGATCTCGGTCATCCTGCTGGCTGCCCAGGCCGAAGATATCCAGCGCATCATTCGCTGGACGGTCGGCTCGACCAGTGGGCGCGTCTGGGTCCACTGGCACACGCTCTGGCCGATTGCCCTGGTTGCCCTGCCGCTGGGTCTACTCTCGGCCGGGCTCGCCAATGCCCTCCAGCTTGGTGATAGTGTGGCGCGGGGGCTGGGGCTGCGGGTCGAGTGGGCGCGGCTGGGGCTGCTCTTCGTCGCCGCCCTGTTGACAGCCGGAGCCGTCGCCGTAGTCGGCGCGGTCGGGTTTATCGGGCTGATTGGCCCGCACATGGCGCGGCGGATGGTCGGCAGCGATGTGCGGCGGCTCTTCCCGTTAAGTGTCGTTCTCACCGCGATCCTCCTGATTAGCTCTGACATTGCTGCGCGAACCATCACGATTGGCTGGGTGGGCCCGCTCACCGGGCTCGCTATTCCCGAGACCGCCGGGCTGCCGGTTGGTGCGGTTACCGCATTGCTCGGCGCGCCCTTTTTTCTGTACTTGTTATTGCGAAGATCGCACGGAAGTTTGTGAGATGCTCCCCATCTGATACCAATGTGCCATCAAACCAGCAATCAGCCGGAACGGGGGCAACGGGCGCAGCGGCGGCACATTCCTGTGTATCATCGCTGCGTCCTCGGTGTTCTCTGTGGCGATGACAACAAATTGGTATGAAAGGATATGTGTGATGACAACAAATGGTCATGCTCCCGCGCTGGCGGCGCACAACGTAGCGGTTGGCTATGCCGAGCGTGCCGTGATCGACGCCCTGTCGCTTGAGATTGCGCGTGGGCAGATCACGGCGCTGGTCGGACCAAACGGATCGGGAAAATCGACCCTGCTCAAAACGCTCGCCCGGCTGTTGAAACCAGGCGACGGCACCGTGTTGCTCGATGGCAAGGCGATCAGTACGCTGCCCACAGCCGAAGTGGCGCAACGGCTGGCAATTCTACCGCAGGGGCCAAGCGCGCCGGCCGGCCTGACGGTTGCCGAACTGGTTGAGCAGGGGCGCTATCCCCACGTCGGCGCATTGCGCATGCTCAGGCACCAGGATCACGAGGCGGTTCGCGCTGCGCTGGTGTTGACCAACATGACCGACTTTGCCCATCGTGCCGTAGACGGACTTTCAGGCGGTGAGCGCCAGCGCGCCTGGATGGCGCTCACCCTGGCACAGGATACGCCGGTCCTGCTGCTCGACGAGCCGACAACATTTCTCGATATCGGGTATCAACTGGAAGTGCTGGATCTGGTGCAGCAACTCAATCGTGAACGCAAGATGACGATTGTGCTGGTGCTGCACGACTTGAACCAGGCGGCGCGCTATGCCGACCGGATGGTCGTACTCAATCATGGCCGGATTGTCGCCGATGGCCCGCCGCACACCGTCGTGACCCCCGCGCTGCTGGCGGAGGTGTTTCACGTGCGCGCGAACATTGTCACCGACCCGGCCAGCAACACCCCGGTCTGTTTGCCCTATGCCGTCGTGTTCAGGGAGCGAGGATAAACCAACCTGCCTACCGCCTGACTGAACTGCAATACCAGCGCCAGAAGAAGGACAGCGTATGACCACTGTTACTGCGCTATCGCGGTCCTCCCGCGTTCGGCAGATTGTCAACGCGTGGCCCGCCCGCGTGGTTGGCCTGTTCGTCTGCACCGGGGCACTACTGCTGGCAATGCTGTCCAGCATCGCCTTCGGTGCCGCCGACATTGCCCCCGCCGATGTCTGGGCCGCACTGGTCAACTTTGATGCCAACTCGACCAATCACCTGATCATTCGCACCCTGCGTGTGCCCCGCGCTGCTGTGGCCGCGCTGGTTGGGGCCGCACTGGGAGTTTCGGGCGCGATTATGCAGGGGTTGACGCGCAACCCGCTCGCATCACCCGGCATCCTGGGCATCAACGCCGGCGCGGCGCTTGGAGTCGTCGGCGCGGTCTTCTTCCTTAACATTGGGTCGCTCTCCCTCTATGCGCTGTTCGCCTTCGCCGGCGCAGGTCTGACGGCCACCGCCGTCTATACCCTGGGCTCACTCGGACAAGGTGGTCCTACGCCACTGAAGATCACCATTGCCGGGGCGGCATTCACCGCGCTGCTCTCGTCGCTGACGACCGGCATGCTGATCTTGAACCAGCGCACGTTGGAGCAAATCCGCTTCTGGTTAGCCGGGTCGGTCGCCGGGCGTGACCTCGATCTGCTTGCCCAGGTTGCGCCGTACCTCGTAGTAGGACTGATCGGGCGCGCCTGGTGGAGCGGGTGGAGCGCTACCGCCGGCAGGGTCGCCGGGTGGTGTTTACCAACGGCTGCTTTGACATTATTCACCGGGGGCATATCGACTTCCTGAACCGGGCCAGGGTGCTGGGCGATGTGCTGATCGTCGGCGTAAACACCGACGCGAGCGCCCGCCGAGTCAAGGGGCCGGCACGACCGATCAACCCGCTGGAGGATCGCATCGAGGTGCTGGCCGCGTTGAGCAGCATCGATCACCTGGTGGCCTTCGCCGAGGATACGCCCTGCGCGTTGATCCAGGCCATTCGCCCCGATGTGTTTGTCAAGGGGGGCGACTACACCCGCGCCCAACTGCCGGAGGCGGAACTGGTTGAGCAGTTGGGCGGGCGCGTGCAGATCCTGCCCCACCTGGATGACCGCTCCACCACCCGGCTGATTGCACGCATCCGCGCCGATGCCGTCTCGCCCGAACGCATGCTCACCCCGCGCGACGAGTATGCCGTCAACCCGATTGAACCGGCCCGCGAAGTCGGCGGCTAGCAAATATGCTGCAAGACCAGTTGAAATAAAAGTTCTATCTGTGAACTCTGTGTCCTCTGTGGCTAAATTGGAGGAGATGAGCACAATGTACACACTCGGCATCAACGCCGCCTACCATGACCCGGCCGCCTGTCTGGTGCGGGATGGGCAGGTCATCGCGGCAGCAGAGGAGGAGCGCTTCACCCATATCAAGCATGGCAAGCGCCCCATTCCCTTCTCAACCTACGAACTGCCGTTCCACGCCATCGACTACTGCCTGCGCACGGCGGGAATCACCATGGCCGAGGTGGCGCATGTGGCCTACTCATTTGATCCCTTCCTGCTACTGGGCCGCCATCGAGAGGCGGCAACAATCACGCTGCCGCTGGAGCCCAGCGCCCACCCCACCCCGGAAGAGTGGGAGTCGGGCTGGAACCCGCTCTTCCTGGCCGCGATGGTTAATGCGCCCCGGCATCTGGTGGGCGGCGTACCGCACCGCCTGCAGGCGCGCTTCCAGGGCATCCGCCCCGACGGACCTTACCGCTGGCATTTTGTGGAGCATCATCTGGCGCATGCCGTCAGCGCCTTCTTCCCCGCGCCCTT
Source organism: Chloroflexaceae bacterium (assembly GCA_034437035.1). GTDB lineage: Bacteria > Chloroflexota > Chloroflexia > Chloroflexales > Chloroflexaceae > CAKZQX01. The sequence continues at coordinate 12,450 of DAOTUI010000089.1, read as the reverse complement.
TGACGAAGCCGCCGTGCTGACGCTGGATGGGCGCGGCGAGCGCACCACGACCAGTTACAACCGTGGCTCCGGCAGCAGCCTGGAGCGCCTCGGGCAGGTGCGGATGCCACACTCGCTGGGCCTGCTCTACCAACAGGTGACCGATTACCTGGGATTTCTGCACTCCTCCGATGAGTACAAGGTCATGGCGATGGCCTCGTTTGGCAAGCCGCGCTACCTGACCGACTTCCGCGATATCATGCGGGTGGGGACCGATGGACAGTACACGATCGCTGATCCGCGCCTGCCGGAGCGCTTTGGACCGGCCCGCCGCCGGGGGGAGCCGCTGGAGCCACGCCACTACGACATTGCCCACTCGCTCCAGGTGGCGCTGGAAGAGATGGTCCTGCAACTGGCCGACTGGCTCCATGCCACGACAGGCAGCCAAAACCTCTGCCTGGCCGGGGGCGTGGCGCTCAACTGCGTGCTGAATGCCCGCCTGCGCGACGAGGGACCGTTTGCGCAGATCTGGGTGCAACCCGCCGCCGGGGATGCCGGGACTGCCTTGGGCGCGGCGCTCTGGATCGATGCGCAGGAGCGTACGGGAAAGGGGCGGGCCTACCGCATGGAGCATGCCTTCCTCGGCCCGGACTACAGCGATGCCGAGATTGAGCAGTTCCTGCGCTGGTCCAAGTTACCCTACCGCCGCCTGCGCGATATCGCCCGGGAGACCGCCGATCTCCTGGCGCAGAACAAGATCATCGGCTGGTTCCAGGGACGTATGGAGTTTGGCCCACGGGCGCTGGGTGCGCGCTCGATCCTGGCCTCCCCCATCCCGGCGGATATGCAGGCCCGCCTGAACGATATCAAGGACCGCGAAGACTTCCGCCCGGTTGCGCCGGTGGTGCTGGAGGAAGCCGCGGCGGATTGGTTTGTTGCTGCCGGCGTGTCGCCCTTTATGCTCTTCGTCTACCGGGTGCGCCCCGACCAGGCCGACCGCATCCCGGCGGTGCGCCACACCGACGGCACGGCGCGCATCCAGACGATCAACCGGGCGCAGCATCCGCACTACTACGATCTGCTCAAGGCATTTCAGGCGCGGACGGGCGTGCCGATTCTGGTCAACACCTCGTTTAACACGCGGGGGGAGCCGATTGTCTGCACGCCGCGTGATGCCGTCGAGTCCTTCTGGACCTCGCCGCTGGATGCGCTGGTGATCGGGTCGTTCCTGCTGGAGAAGCCGGGGAGTGCGGTATGACCTCGTCTGTTGCGGTATCGGTCGTGGTGCCGACCTACAACCGTCCCGCCCTGCTGCGGCGCTGCCTGACGGCCCTCCTCGCGCAGGATTTCGACCCGACAGCCTATGAGATCATTGTCGTGGATAATGCGGCATGCGCGACGACCCGCCAACTGGTTGCGGAACTGGCGAACACTGCCAAATGCGCCGGGCAGAACGCGCCGGCGAAACCCGCCCTGCGCTACCTGCCAATGAGTGAAAAGCATGGCCCGGCGGCGGCGCGCAATAGCGGCTGGCGCGCAGCCCGTGGCACGATTGTTGCTTTCACGGATGATGATTGTGTGCCCGCGCCGGGCTGGTTGCAATCCGGTAGTGCGGCCTTTGTGAATGGGGTTGTGGGCGTATCGGGGCAGGTGGTTGTGCCACTGCCCGACCGCCCCACCGACTATGAACAGAACCATGCCGGGTTGAGCCGGTCGGAGTTTGTGACGGCGAACTGTTTCTACCGGCGCGATGCGCTTGCCACGGTGGGCGGCTTTGATGAGCGCTTTACCACGGCCTGGCGCGAAGACAGCGATCTGTTTTTTACCCTGCTGGAGCGCCGCAGTCATCTGGTGCATGCGCCCGATGCGATTGTGGTGCATCCGGTGCGCCCGGCGGTCTGGGGCATCAGCCTGATGCAGCAGCAGAAGAGCATGTTCAATGCGCTGCTCTACAAAAAACATCCGCAACTCTACCGCCGGCGGCTCCCGCCGGTCACGCCCTGGCACTACTACGCGATTGTTACGGCGCTGGCTACGGCGCTGGGCGGATTTATCGGTGGACGACGCCGGCCGGCACTGGGGGCGTGCGCTGTCTGGCTGCTGCTGACCGGGCGCTTCTGCCGGCGGCGGCTGCGGGAGACGGCCCACACGCCGCGCCATATCGCCGAGATGATCGTCACCTCGATCCTGATTCCACCGCTGGCGATCTTCTGGCGCATCCGGGGCGCGCTCAAGTTTCGCGTGGTTTTCTGGTAGTTTGAATGAGTTTGAAGGAGAAATTGTGCCGGAACTGCCCGCATATGTCCAGATCGAGCCCGTTGGTCAGTGCAACCTGCGCTGCCAGACGTGCCCCATCCAGTTTCGCGCGGATGGTCCGCCGGATGGCGCGCCCGCGTTTATGGCCTTCGCCGATTTTACCTGCATGATCGACCAGTTCACCGGCCTGACGGAGTTGCATCTCCAGGGGCTGGGCGAGCCGATGATGCACCCGCGCTTCTTTGATATGGTGGCCTATGCCGCCGCCAAAGGCATCCGGGTGACGACTAACACCAACCTGACGCTGCTCAATGCCCGCCGCGCCGAGCGCTGTGTCACCAGCGGCCTGGACTGCCTGCATGTCTCGATAGATGGCTCCACTGCGGAGACCTACGAGCGCATTCGCGTGCGGGCGCAGTTTGAGCGGGTGCTACGCAACCTGGGGTTGCTGCTGGCGGCCCGCCGGCGTTTGGATAGCGCCTCCCCCCGGCTGCACCTGGTGATGGTGATCATGCAGCAGAACCTGCATGAACTGCCCGAGATCGTCCAACTGGCAAGCGACTGGTCCGTCGAGGAGATCTTTGTCCAGCATCTCTGCCACGACTTTGGCGAGTCGAGCCTGCCCGCGCACTATCGGCCAATGCGCGAGTTTGTGCAGGCGCAGACGCTGCTGGAGGAAGATCCGCAGCGCGTCACCTACTACTTTGACGCAGCCCGCGCCGTGGCCCGTGAGCAGGGTATCCGGCTGCGCCTGCCGCGCGTCCGCCCACGCCCGCATCCGCCGGGGACGCCGGGATCGCAGCGCTGCGACTGGCCCTGGCGCGGAGCCTACATCAGCTATCAGGGCTATGCTATGCCCTGCTGCATGGTTTCGACGCCGGATCGGGCTAACTTTGGCAATATGGCCGCGTCCGGTGTTACCGAGGTCTGGTCCAACGCGGAGTACCAGGCGTTCCGGGAGCGGCTCGACTCGGATGATCCGCCGGAGATTTGCCGCTCCTGTGCGATCTACACGGGCATCTTCTGATGGTTGCAGCGGCAACAACAGCAACGCAACCGCTCTACCTGCCCGCGTCCGATTTTCGCGTGTTGCTGGAGCAGCAGGGGCCGTCCCTGGCACTCTGGCGCGCGGCGGAAATTGCCGCCTTGCGGGAGCAGTTCTACGCACGGCCGCTGCTTGACCTGGGGTGCGGTGATGGGCTGGTGACATCGCTGGTCCTGCCGTGTGTCGATATCGGGGTGGATCCGGACAGCCGTGCGCTGGAACGAGCGGCCCGCCATGGCATCTATGCACAACTGGTTGCCGTCCCGGTGGAGGAAATTGAACTGCCCCCGTGCAGTGTGAACACGGTGGTCAGCAACTCGGTGCTGGAGCATCTCCCGCAGATCGATACGGTTCTAAAAACTGTGGCCCGGTTGCTGCGTCCGGGTGGGCAACTCATCTTCACGGCTCCAACTGCGGCCTTTAGCGCCTGGCTGTTCCTGCCGGCGGCGCGTTACGCGGCCTGGCGTAATCGCGTGCTCGACCATCACAACCTCTGGTCGCCGGCATGCTGGGCGGAACATCTGGCGCATGCCGGGCTGGAAGTTGAACTGGTGCGCCCCTACCTGCGCCGTCCGCTGGTCTGGCTGTGGGATGCGCTGGAGTTGTTGCAGCAGATCCGGATTGCCCGGCGGCGGCTAGTTTCGCTGGTCCGGCAACGCATTCCGCCCGCGTTGATGCAGCGCCTGGCACACCGGGCGGCCCGCTGCGATCTGGCGGCACCCGCTCCCGGCGGCGGGCAACTGATCGTTGCGCGGAAGAAGTAATGTGTTTGGGTTATTTACGCGCCTTACGCGGTGGGCGTTTGGACCACGAAGACCATGAAATGAGCGAAAAGCACGAACCTGCTGGTGCTGCCATGTATCCGGCGCTCCCACGTTTGGCGGGGGATATCGCCTCCGGCAGGGCGGAAGAACCCAGATCTTTTTCACGAAAATTTGGCTCTCCGAGCCAAATTTTCGTGAAAAAGAAGGTCCAAATTCGACTTTTGGAAAAAAGGATGTCCCACTCCGCCCTGCCGGAGGCAAAATACGTTCCCTTGCGGGGCACCGCGTACATTCATGTAGTGTGAGGTGTGTTTGTGGCAACTGTCGATATTCTCTTGCCGACCATTAATCGCCTGCCGGCCCTGGTTATGACTCTGTCGGGGGTGGCGGCACAGGCGCTGACCGATCTGCGGGTCATTATCGCCGACCAGAGCGACACGCCGGTCATGGAGCAGCCGGTGGTGCAGACGCTGGGCCGGATTATCGCGGCGCGCGGCGGCACAGTCGAGTATCACCAGCGCCCGCCTGTGCATGGCATCGCTGAGCAGCGTGATTTCCTGCTGCGGCAGGCCACCGCCGACAGTGTACTCTACCTGGATGATGATGTGTTTATGGAGCCCTGGGTGGTGGCGCAACTGCACGCCACGCTGCTGGCCGAGGGATGCGGCTTTGTGGGCGCATTTCCCGCCGGGCTGTCGCACCGGGACGATGTGCGACCCGAGCAGCAGATCGTCGAGTTCTGGGAGGGACCGGTGCAACCGGAGGCGGTCGATCCCGATACGCCGCCCTGGGAACGCCGGCAGTTGCACCGGGCCGCGAACCTCTGGCATGCCGCGCAGCAGTTGACGCCTAACACCATCCGGCGCTACAAAGTCGCCTGGATCGCCTCCTGTATTCTGTATGACCGGGCAAAGCTACTGAAAGTCGGCGGCTTTGACTTCTGGCAGCGGTTGCCGCGCTACCACTCCGGCGAAGAGGTGCTGGTACAGAATCTGCTGATGCGGCAGTGGGGCGGCTGTGGGCTGATGCCCTCGGGCACCTACTATGCCCAGGTGGAGACAACCGTGCTCAACGATGCCGGAACGGTTGACGGCCATGCGCTGGACCTGCTGCCGGAGATGATTGCCGATAAAGTGACGCGTGACGAGTGATGAGTGGTCAGTGGTAGTCAGTTTAAGAACGGAATTTAACTTATTAGAAATAATGGTTTAAACAAGAGCAAATGCTACTGTATAATGGATTTTGAGAAATAAATCTGTGTATGGAGTGCGGCAGCATGGCTGCCGCTTCCTGCTTGCCGAAGCAATGGAACCAGCGCCTGATGAACTTTTAGAAAATAATCTGGATATGCCATCCTGGAGTCCCGGCTTTAGCCGGTTGGATACCTGCCTCGGCAGCGGCATACTGCCGGAAACGCCTGATCCGGCTAAAGCCGGGACTCCGATCCAGCGGATGTCCGCATTAAAAATTCAACGTTCATAAGTCGTAAATCCGAGTCAGCGATTTCTGACTTACATTTTTAACGTTTATCATACTGCAAAGGACACGAGATGGGTGAGACGGGAGACGGAAGACGAAAGACGGACTACGGGACACGGGAGACGGGAGACGGACTACAGCCTTCGGACTATGGGATACGGGATACGGACTACGCAAGACAGACTACGGACTACGGACTACTGGACAATGTGCGCAAGATTGCCGTGCTGCGGGCGAATGGCATTGGCGATTTTCTCTTTGCCCTGCCTGCGCTGACGGCGTTGCGCGCGGCCTATCCCCAGGCCGAGATTGTGCTGCTGGCGAAGCCCTGGCATGCCACCTTCCTGGCCGACCGGCCGGGGCCGATTGACCGGGTGATCATCGTGCCGCCCTGTCCGGGGGTGAATGATATGCCGGGCAGGGTGGCGCAACCGGCCGAGTTGGAACGCTTCTTTGCCGCGATGCAGCGCGAACGCTTTGACCTGGCGCTGCAGATGCATGGCGGTGGGCGCAACTCCAACCCGTTTACGCTGCGCCTGGGAGCCCGAATCACAGCCGGGTTGCGCGCGCCGAATGCGCCGCCGCTGGATCGCTGGGTTCCCTACAGCTTTTACCAGCCTGAGATTATGCGCTACCTGGAGGTGGCGTCCCTGGTGGGCGCGCGCCCCACGCTGCTGGAGCCGCAGATCGCCGTGAACGCGGATGATCAGGCCGAGGCGCGGCAGGTGGTTCCGGAGACGGATGTGCCGCTGGTGGCGCTGCATCCCGGCGCAAGCGATCCCCGCCGCTGGTGGCCGCCCGCAAAGTTTGCCGTCGTTGGTGATGCGCTGGCCGCTGCCGGCGCGCAGGTCGTCGTCATCGGGGCCGCCCCGGAAAAACATCTGGTGCAAACGATTATCGCAACGATGGAGGCGGAGGCACAAAACCTCTGCGGACAGTTGTCGCTGAGTGGGCTGACCGGGCTGCTGGCGCGCTGCCGTCTGGTGGTTGCGAACGACTCCGGGCCGCTGCATCTGGCGGCCGCGGTGGGCGCGGCCACGGTCGGCATCTACTGGTGCGGCAACCTGATCACCGCCGGGCCGCTCACCCGTAGCCGCCACCGTCCGCTGATCTCCTGGCGGCTCAACTGCTCCGTCTGCGGTCTGGACTGCACCCAGGGCACCTGCGACCATCAGGAGTCCTTCGTCGCCGATATCCCGGTGGACGCGGTCGTGACAGCCGCCCTTGATCTTTTCTGAGCAGAGTGTTTAGTGATCAGTGTTTAGTGATCAGGGATCAGTGCTCGGTTCTCGGTTCTCAGTGCTCGGTTCTCACCATATGAAAAATCCCTTCACCCCCAACCTGCTCCAGCGTCTGCCCGAACCACCACGCCGGGTGGTGCTGCTGCGCGCCGGGCGCATTGGCGATTTCGTCTGCGCTACCCCGGCCTTTCGTGCGTTGCGCGCCGCCCTGCCGGAAGCGGAGATCACCCTGATTACCCTGCCGATGCTGCGCGAGCCGGCGGAGCGGCTGCCCTACTTCGACCGGATCGTCGATTTCCCCGGCTACCCGGGGCTGGCCGAGCAGTTTTTTGATGCGCGCCAGGCGACCCACTTCTTCCAGCAGATGCAGGCCGCGCAGTTCGACCTGGCGGTGCAGATGCAGGGTTCCGGGGTCTACTCCAACCCGTTTACGCTGATGCTGGGAGCCCGGGCAACGGCGGGGTGCATTCGGGAGGGCGATCCCCCCGGTTGCCTGGATGCGGCGCTGCCCTTCCCGTCCGGCCATGAGATCGAGCGGGTGCTGGGGCTGGCAACTTTCCTGGGCGCGCCCGCGCAGGGCCGCACGCCGGAGTTTGCGCTGCGGCCGGAGGATCACGCGGCTGCGGCGGCACTGCTGGCGGAGGCCGAACCGCCCTTCATCGGGTTGCATCCGGCGGCGCGCGACCTGACCCGGCGCTGGGCTCCGGAGCGCTTTGTTGCGGTGGGGCAGGCGCTACAGGAGCGGTATGGCGGGACGCTGCTGGTGCTGGGTGAGCCGGGGATCAGCCGTGGCGGAGGCGGTGACGCAACAACTGGCCGGGCGCGGGCGCAACCTGGCCGGGCAGACCTCGCTGGTGACGCTGGGCGGGGTGATTGCGCAACTGGCGCTGCTGGTGACTAACGACTCCGGCCCGGCGCATATCGCCTACGCCCGCGGCACGCCCACCGTAACGATCTTCGGCTCAGCCGACCCGCAGCGCTATGGCCCACCGGAGCATGGCCTCTTCACCGCGCTGGTCCATCCGGTCCCCTGCCGGCCCTGCGACTACACCACCTGCCCCATCGGCTACCCCTGCCTGGAGCATGTCACTGTTGAGGAAGTTATTGCGGCGGCGTATGCCGTGGTCCGTAGCCCGTAGTCTGTAGGCCGTAGTCCGTAGCCCGTAGTCTGTAGGCCGTAGTCTGACGAAATTGCCTCGCGCAACACCCCAAAGCCGCGACATTTATGCAGTTCTTGGCGACCTTTGCGGCGTTGCGCGAGGTTCTTTGAACGGTATTGTCCCTAATCCCCAATCGCCACTCCCTAATCGCCAATTCATATACGTTCAACTCTATGGTATGCTCAATGTTGGCAGGATGCAGAATCGTCCGACAGGGGCGCGGTCACCTGTTACCTGTCACCTGTTACCTGCAACCTCTACTCACGCAAAGGAGCCGGCCATGCCCGATAACACTACCCTGATGATCACGTTGCCCGCCGATGAAGCCCTGGCTGCCCAGCTTGAGCAGCGCCTGGCGCGCCATGCCGAGGTCATGCGCCCGCCGCCCCAGACGCTCAGCCTGGAGACGATTGCGCTGCTGGCCTCCATCGGAGCCTCGCTTGCCACGATTGCGGCCACCCGCGCCGGCATTGCCCACACGAAGGCCGAGACGGTCAAGACGCTGCTGGAGATCAAGCAGATGTTGCAGGAGCAGGGCCGCGCCGACGAGGTGCGGATTGGCTCGCCCACCGGCCCCACCCGCAGCCTGGCCGATGCCGATGAAGCCTTTCTCAAGCAACTACTCGAAGTGGACGCATGACTGCCAATCTCGATCTCGTTATCGCCCTGACTCCCCCACCCGCCGATGCGCCGCCGGAGACGCCGGCCCGGTTTGAACTGCACTGCCCGACCTTTGGCCGCCGGCGCGCCGAGGGGCTGCTGACCGAGCTAACCGAGCTAACCTACTACTGAGCGAGATCCACACCGGGCGGATGGGGCGGGAGCAGTTGAACGCGGCGCGCGGCTATGCGGGGCGGGCGACGGCAATCCGCGAAACCCCTCGATGCCTCATCGGAGATTTGGAAGACCCTCAACATCCTGCCCGGCCATATGCGCCGGCGTATTCGCCGCGCTATCACCGCGCTTGCCGATGAGCGCGTCAGAAGTAGGGGCGCAGCATTGGACTGTAGGGTATTCAACCACCGACAAGCTATTCGGCCAATGCTGCGCCCCTACGCGGTGAATGGCAAGGATTTCGGTGCGGGGCGGCGGGGCGGCAGGGCAGCGGGGCGCAGCGATGCGGAGGCGGCACGGACCACCCGGCTGACACTTGCGCACCAGCATGGGGGCAGCACCGCCTATTCGTGTATTCGTGGGCTCATTCATAGACGGTCGGGTTCACGGGGACGCGAGGACGCGAGGCGGCGATCATTCGTCCTTCGTCCACCGTCCTTCATCCCCCATCCCGCATCCTTCATCCTTCGTCAACCAGTGTTAAAATAGAGAGGATTCCCGGAAGGTGCGCTTGGCCTGATATTTGCGCTGACGCACATAAGATCTATCAGGCGATGAGGATGTTGCCATGACTACTATGGAAGAGTTGTTTCACGGACCCAATGCCGGTTATGTTATGGAGTTGTACGAACGCTATCTTGAGAATCCCGATGCCGTCGATGCCGCCACGCGCGAGTTGTTCGCCTCCTGGACGCCGCCCGACAATGGCGCGGCGCGGGCGAGCCAACCCCCGGCGGCCCCTGCGCCGGTTGCCCCGGCGGAGGACGACACCCCCCAAGCAGAAGCCGTCCCGGAGCATGTGCGCACGGAGGCCGTCGCCCGCGAGCGCGGGAATGGCATCATTGCCGCACTGGTGCAGAACCATGGCAACGGGGTGACACTGGAAGAAATGGACGATACTGCGACCGAAGCGCCGGTTATTGAAGCGGCCCCCGCTGCCGGGGTGACGATTCCGCCGGCCGAAGTTGAACTGATTGTCCATACCGCCCGTCTGGTGCGTCTGATCCGCGAGCTGGGGCATCTGGCCGCGCATATCGATCCGCTGGGGAGCGATCCGCCCGGTGATCCGGGGCTGGAACTCGAAACCTACAACCTGACCACGGCGGATCTGATCTCGCTGCCGGCCAATGTCGTCAGCGGGCCGCTGTCCGTCGGGTCACGCAATGCGCTGGAGGCTATCGGCAAGCTGCGCCGGGCCTACTCCAGCACGATTGGCTACGAAGATGATCATGTACAGAATCACGAAGAGCGCCGCTGGATGCGCGATGCCGCCGAGAGCGACATGTTTTTCCAGGATTTTGATAATCGGCGCAAGCGCGAGTTGCTGGAGCGGTTGAGCGAGGTTGAGACCTTTGAGCAGTTTCTCCACCAGCAGTTTATCGGGCAGAAGCGCTTCTCCCTCGAAGGCACCGATATGCTTGTGCCCATACTCGACTCGATCATTCGCAATGCGGCCACCGCCGGCACCCGCGAGGTAGTGCTGGGGATGGCCCACCGGGGGCGGCTCAATGTGCTGGCCCACGTCCTGGGTAAGCCCTACAGCGCAATCCTGGCGGAGTTTCAGCGCCCCAACTACTACCACATCGGGACATACCAGGGCTGGGCGGGTGATGTCAAGTATCACCTGGGAGCCCGGCGCGCCTACCGCGAGAGTGGCGTCTACGAAATGCCGCTGACGCTGGTGCCCAACCCCAGCCATCTCGAATATGTCAACCCGGTGGTTGAGGGCCGGGCACGGGCGGCGCAGGAGTGGCGCGAGCAGGCGGGCGCGCCCACGAATGATTCCACGGCCTCACTGCCAATCCTGATCCATGGTGACGCGGCGTTCCCCGGGCAGGGGGTGGTCGCCGAGACACTGAACCTCTCGCGGCTGACCGGCTACCATACCGGCGGCACCATCCATATTATTATCAACAACCAGATCGGCTTTACCACCAGCACCAATGATGCGCGCTCAACTCTCTATGCCAGCGACCTGGCGAAGGGGTTTGAGATCCCGATTGTGCATGTCAATGCCGATGACCCGATTGCCTGTATCGCGGCGGCGCGGATGGCATGGGCCTACCGCGAGCGTTTCGCCAAGGACTTCCTGATTGACCTGGTGGGCTACCGGCGCTGGGGGCATAACGAGGGCGATGAGCCGGCCTTCACCCAGCCGCTGATGTATGGCAATATCTCATCCCATCCAACCGTGCGCGAACTCTGGGCATGTGAGTTGGAGCGCCAGAGCATCGTCACCCGCGACGAGGTCCAGGCCATGGTCAACACCATCCGGGAGCGGCTCAAGCGCGCACTGCAGGAGGTTGAGCGCCACCACGGGCGGATTGATGCAACCGTAGCGGTTTCGGCGGCCGCACTCTTCCGCCGTCCGGTTGCCGGGCCCAACCCCATCTCGGCGGAGCGGCTGATCGAACTGAATGAGGCTCTGCTCAAACGCCCGGAGGATTTCACCGTCCACTCCAAACTGGATCGGCTGCTCCAGCGCCGCCGCAGTACCATCACCGAGGAGAATAGCATCGACTGGTCCCACGCCGAATCGCTGGCGTTTGCCACCATTCTGGCCGAGGGCACACCGATCCGGCTCACCGGGCAGGATAGCGAGCGCGGCACCTTCAGCCAGCGCCACGCGGTGCTCTACGACCCGATGACCGGGCAACGGCATGTGCCGCTGCAGGCGCTGCCCCAGGCGCACGCTTCCTTCGCCATCCATAACAGCCCGCTCTCGGAGAGCGCCGCGCTCGGGTTTGAGTATGGCTACAGCACCCATGCGCCGGATACACTGGTGCTCTGGGAGGCGCAGTTTGGTGATTTTGCCAACAGCGCGCAGGTCTTTATCGACCAGTTTATCATTTCCGGGCATGCCAAGTGGAACCAGTTGCCCGCACTGGTGATGCTACTGCCCCACGGCTACGAGGGGCAGGGGCCGGAGCACTCCAGTGCGCGCATCGAGCGCTTCCTGCAACTGGCCGCCGATAACAATATTCGGGTGGTGAACTGCACCACCGCCGCGCAATACTACCATCTGCTGCGGCGACAGGCGATATCGCTGCATAGCGATCCGCGCCCGCTGATCGTGCTGACGCCCAAGAGTCTGCTGCGCCATCCGCGGTCGGCCTCATCGCTGCGGGATCTGGTCGAGGATCGCTTCCACCCGGTGTTGCCGCCGGAAGAGAACAGCGTGCCCGCCGAGAAGGTGACGCGCCTGGTGCTCTGCAGCGGCAAAATCTATGTTGACATGATCGCCGGCGGGCATCTGGATAAAGTTGAAGGTGTAGCCGTGGCCCGGGTCGAGGAACTCTACCCATTCCCTGAGATGGAGTTGATGAGCCTGCTCAAGGAGTATCGCGGGCTGCGGGAGGTGGTCTGGATGCAGGAGGAGCCGCAGAATATGGGTGCCTGGAACTATATCGCGCCCCGCCTGCGCGAACTGGTCTCCTCCGGCGTCAAGGTGATCTACTGCGGTCGCCCGGAGTCGGCCAGCACCGCCGAGGGCTCGGTCAGCCAGCATGAGCCGGAGCAGAGCCGCATCATGTACGAAGCCGTGCGCGGTATCTCCGAGAAGCTGGTGACAAACCGATAGGTTTGTGGGTCGCCCGCGTAACGCATCACGACTTACGCGGTTGCTCACCCGAAAGGAAATTTCGCCTCCGGCAGGGCGGAAGATTCCATGCTTTTTCACAAAAATTTTGCAC
>DAOTUI010000088.1:0-17997 GCA_034437035.1 Chloroflexaceae bacterium | reverse complement strand
ACCGGGATGTGTAAACCATTTCGACAACATGAGCCGTCATGGGGAGTGACACGTCGCAAAAGTGACCATGTTTGACCTGCTGGTGGGGCAATTTCATGAACCGCCTCCAGAAATAAGCGAACGGTGAGTGTAACCTGTAACCTGTAATCTTGTTCAAGGAGCTTCATGACCATGCGGAATCGTCGTCGCCCGACAATCACCGAGCAGGGCCCCAAGACCTGGGCCGAGCGCCGGCAGGATGTGCAGAAAGCCTTTCGCAATATTCCGCGCTCACTCCTGCTGGCGTGGCAGGCCCACCGCAATGCGACCATCGGCATGGCGCTGGTAACGGTGGGTGCAGCCTTCCTGCCGGCGGCCCAGGCATGGGTTGCCAAGCTGATTGTAGATACCGTGGTGGCGGCCATCACCGACGATCTGCCGGTGGGGGTGGGTGTGCGGCAGGCACTGCCCTTCCTGATCATCGAGTTTATCCTGATCACGCTGGGGTCGATCTTCAGCCAGAGCCGCCGACTGCTGGAGCATATCCTGAACACGCATCTGGGCCACACCATTAATACCTCGATCATTCGCAAGGCGCTGTCGCTCGATCTGCACTACTTTGAGGATGCCAACTTTTATGACAAGTTGCAGAATGCCCGCCGCGAAGCCGACTTTCGCGCCCTGGCGATTATCAACACCAGTTTTCTCGTGGTACAGAACACAATCACGCTGGCGTCGTTTGCGGTGATCCTGCTGGCCTTTAGCCCGCTGATTGCACTGATCCTGTTTGGCGCAACCATTCCGGCATTCCTGGCGCAGACCCGCTTTAGCAGCCTGCACTTTCGCCTGCTGACCTGGCGCGCGCCCGAGTTCCGCCGGATGCAATACCTGGAATATCTGCTGACCGTAGACAGCAGCGCCAAGGAGATCAAGCTCTTCGGGCTGGGCGAGCCGCTGCTGGAGCGCTACAACGAACTCTTCTGGAAGTTCTACCAGGATGATGAGGCGCTGGCAAAGCGGCGCAGCATCATCAGCATGCTCTGGGGCCTGCTCTCAACCGCCAGCTACTATGGCGCGTATGCCTGGATTATCTGGCTGACCATTGCCGGGCGGATTACCCTGGGCGATATGACGCTCTACCTGACGCTGTTCCGCCAGAGCCAGGGGACATTTCAGGGGCTCTTCGACAACACCAACCGCATCTACGAGAGCGGGCTGTTTATGGGCAACCTGTTCGGCTTCCTGGGGTTGCGCCCACAGATGAACAGTTCCACCCAGGGCCGCACAGTGCCGCGCCCCATCCGGCAGGGGATCGAGTTTCGCAGTGTCTCCTTCCGCTATCCGGACCGCGAAGACTGGGCGCTGCGCAACGTCAACCTCTGCATCGCGCCGGGCGAGAAACTGGCGCTGGTCGGGGCCAACGGCGCGGGCAAGACCACGCTGATCAAGCTGCTCACCCGCCTGTACGACCCGACCGAGGGGCAGATCCTGCTGGATGGCGTAGACCTGCGCGAGTATGACCTGGATGATCTGCGCACCTCGATTGGTGTGATCTTCCAGGACTTTGTGCGCTACCAGGCCACCGCGCGCGAGAATGTGGGCTTCGGCCAGATTGATGCGCTGGCAGACGAGGCGCGGATCATCAACGCGGCCCAGCGCGGCGGCGCGGACGAGGTGATGTCCGAGTTGCCGCAGGGCTACGACACGATGCTGGGGCGCTGGTTCGAGCAGGGGCACGAGTTGTCGGGGGGGCAGTGGCAGAAGATGGCGCTGGGCCGGGCGTTTATGCGCGACAGCGGGGTGCTGGTACTGGACGAGCCGACGGCCGCCCTCGACGCCGAGCGCGAGTATGAGATCTTCCAGCGCTTCCGCGAGCTGACCGCCGGGCGGATCGCGCTGCTGATCAGCCACCGCTTCAGCACGGTGCGCATGGCCGACCGCATCGCCGTCCTGGAGCATGGCACCGTGACGGAGATCGGCTCGCACCAGGAACTACTCGAACTGGATAACACCTACGCGCGACTGTTTTTGATGCAGGCGGAGGGGTATCGGTGAGGTGGATGAAGCAAGTTTTGATTTTTAAGTTTTGAGTTGTGAATTACGATGCCTTTCAACAGCGTAGGGATACACACCAGCGTAGTCACATCCCGGCCTGATTGCTCTCTATCAGGTTGGGATTGCCGGCCTTACCGCACTGGAGAAACTTAAAACTCAAACCCAAAACTCAAAACTCCTCAAGTGGATCGGCGCTAAACTGATCATGCACCTCCTGCAACTGCATGTCCTTGTAGCGTGCGTAGAAGCTGCGGGTGACTTCCACGCTGCGGTGGCGCAGGATCTGCGAAACCTCGGCCAGTTCGACCCCCTCGTTGAGCAGGTAGTAGCCTACAAAGTGACGAAAGGTGTGCGGCGAAGTTCCACGCAGCAGCGCAGCCTCGTCATACTTGCCCTCCAGTTCGATCTGGGCTGCCACTGCCTGCGCCGCCTGATGCACAATCCGCCAGCCGCTTGAGCGGCTCAGCCGCGCCCCGGCAGTGCGCCGATCATACGACTCAAACAGCGGGCGCGTTGCCGACGGATACTCCCGCGCCACCAGGTAGGCATCAATAGCCCGCTCGGCGTGACGGCGCAGAAAGAGCGTCTCCTCGCGGCGGCCCTTGCCGTACACCGGCACCCGGCTCTGCACCCGCCGGTCCCGGTAGACGCTGCCGACATTCAGACTGAGCGCCTCGGAGATGCGCGCCCCGGTCGAGAAGAGCAGATGCAGCAGAACAGCATTGCGCAGGCGGATCAGCCGCAGCCGGTCGGTGCGATCCTCCTCCTCGCGCGGCTGATCGTAAAAGCGCACCAGCCGCCGCAGATCGGGTGGGGTGGGGGCGAAGGTTTCGGACAGGCGCGGCAGCGCGCGCAACATCTCGGCCCGCACTGCGGCGGTGCGGAAGCTGATCGCATCGAACGACTCCAGCAATGCCAGGAAGCCCAGCAGCGGACGGGTATAGCTATGGATCGTCCGTGGCGCAAGTCGGGGTTGCGGAGCAGCGCTTCCCGTATCCGGCGCGGCCCGGCGCAGCGAGAGATCATAGTCGCGGCGGCGTAGGGCGCGCGTGTACTGCACCAGATCATCCAGCCCCAGCGAGCCGACGCTGGTCCGGCCGGTCCGCTCCAGCCAGCGCGTAAACAGATTTAGCGCCGTCCGGTAACTGTCGATGGTCTGGCGGGAGTGGTGGCGCTGCGCCTCGCGCTCGGCCAGTTCTGCCGGGTCGATATCATCGAGGTCGGCATCGTCCAGCACATCCAGGCCGGCCGTCTCCAACCGGGCCAGCCAGATCGCACCCGCGTCGGCAATGCTGGTTGTCGGCAGGATGGGTTGCCCCGCCAGGGCCGGATCATGCTGCATTGGCAGACTCATTTCTACATTAACCATTCAACGTTCATCAAGCCGCACCGCTGGTAAGCATTATAACGCTACAACCTGGTCCTTGTAATCAAAATGGAGTGCGACAGGTTATACCAATGTGCCGGCAACCCAGCAATCAACGGGAACAGGCGCAACGGGCGCAGCGACGACACATTCCCGTGGATCATCTCTGCGTCCTCGGTGTTCTCTGTGGCTATGACAATAAATCGGGATTACAGAGCACTATCTGGGCACCACATTTCTTCTTCCACCTGCAATGGCACTACAGCAATTCTTAGACCAGCGGCTTTGCCTCCTGCGTTCACCACATCGATCCGGTTCTGCCCCCGGCTTCGGCCTGTGGTATGACAGGATTTACGCGTTCGGTTTCAAACCAGGCGTCTGCCTGGACAACCGGCCCGATTCGCCTCCGGCAGGGTGGAAGTTACCAGATCTTTTTCACGAAAAATTGGCTCTCCGAGCCAATTTTTCGTGAAAAAGAAACAGAAAGTACCATGCTGCCGCAGGCGAAACCGGCTTTCGGGTCCGGCACGAGGTGGCAACAACTCGCACCGCGTAACTTCTGTAGTATGATAAGCATATGCCACCTGTAACCCTGCCGCGAGAAAGCTATCGATCAACAGATTGGGAAAGGATATTCTGCTTTGACGACAGGTGCTTCGACCAATTCACACTCCAATGGAGAGGGAGCCGGCACACCCTGCATTGTCTGCACGCCCGATGTGCTGGGAGGAAAGCCCCGCATCGCTGTGCAACAGGTGGTCATCTGGCACGAACAAGGCGGTATGAGTCGTGCTCAGATCGCGTCCGAGTTTGATCTCACGTCGGAAGAAGTTGATGCTGCACTCGCCTACTATCGCAATCATCGTGACGAGATCGATGCCGCTCTGCGCGCTGATGATGAGTATGTCGTAAGGATGCAGCAACAGGCGCAGTCTGTGTTGAGGTAGTGGTTCAATGAGTTACAGCATCAAGCTATACATGGATGAACATATACCATCATCAGTAACTCACACGAGTTACGCGGTGGGTTACGCAAAAGGCATTTTCGCCTCCGGCAGGGCGGAAGATCCCAGTCTTTTTCACAAAAATGTTGCACTTCGTGCAACATTTTTGTGAAAAAGAAAAAAAGAGTACCATGCTGCCGCAGGCGAATCCGGCTTCCATCTCATTAAACGTCCGGTTTGCATGGCAACCGCGTAAGTCGTGTGAATAACAGGAGTTACGCGGTCGGTTCCAAACCCGGGCATCTGCCTGGACAACCGGCCCGATTCGCCTCCGGCAGGGCGGAACCGCGCATCCTTTTTCACGAACATGTGGCTCACAGAGCCACATGTTCGTGAAAAAGATAAAAACGTACCATGCTGCCGCAGGCGAAGACTGCCGTTGTGGGAGCACATGTCTGATTTGTACGCCCACCGCGTAACTCGTGTGAATAACACTGGGATAATATCATGCGCTGGATGGTAGGGTGGTGGCACTACTGGTTGACCAATGGATAGATCAACTGACTCTGGGAGAACACGGCCCAATTGATCTGCCCGGTACCGCAGTGCTTTCACCAGCCGTTCGTAGCCACGGGCCGCAAAAAGATTGACCCAATGTTGCTCGCGCAGACGATCAGGGATGTTACACTCCTCCAGTTGTACCGGAATCACAAAGATGCTGCCTTCGGGTTGCTCATCGGCCACGTCCAGCGCCAGTTTGATCTCCTTCTGGGCATACCCCGACCGGTCCACTGAATTACGCGAGAGGCAAACCAGCACTATGTCGGCGGCGCGTACGGCCTTTGGAATTTCCGTGCGCCACTTCTGACCGGGCAGGAGATCTTCCTCATCGAACCAGGGCACAATACCCGTGGTCTGCAGCCGTCGGTAGAAATCGCGCACAATAGATTTATCCTTGGAAGAGTGGCAGAGAAACACTTGCAAAGGCTGATCAGTACTGGTTTGCTGATTATGCGCTGACATTGACCTTCCTCACTACAAACTACAGTATTACTCGATCTGCGGATCAAAATGCGTGCAAATGTTATGGGCAACATAAAGTTTACCACCAACATGATTATAGCACGCACCTTTTTTCACCCCTTATTCCGAATCCCTCACCCTTACATCAGTCCCCTGTCTTTCGTCTTTCTTCTTACATCCACATTTCAATACCAATCATGGGCCAAAGATACCTGTGGCCTCCAACTTCAACAAATACTCCATGTCCGCTTCACCGTCTGCGCTGAAAGACGCACTCTTCTCGCCACATATCGTGAACCCACATTTTTCCAGAACCCGGCGGGAGGCAATATTCTGTTTCGCAACGTAGGCATAGATGGGCCGCACGTTTACCTGATCGAGAAAGACAGTGAGCGCCCGGGTAGCAATGCCTTTGCCCCAGTAGTTCTGCCCCAGCCAGTAGCCCACCTGCGTGTCACCGGATTGTTCAAAGCTTACGATATTTCCTGCCACCTCCCCATCGAAGAGAATGGTCTTCTTGATGATAGTTGCATCAGCCAGAATCTTCGCCCAGTGCGCCATAAATGCAACCCGGTCCCGAGATAGGAAAGCCGCCATCCGAACGGCGTCCGGGTCTAGTTGCTGCACGAAGAAGATCGGCAAGTCAGATTCAATAACATACCGCAAGGCCACACCGTTTGTCATTATATCGTCTCACCTAGATCGAGGAATGGCTGTACACCCATCTGAATTAGCATACCGAGCGTATCGGCTTCCCCCCAATGCTCAATGATCTGACCGGCGTGCAGGCGATCGATGTTGATACCCTTCACCTGGATGGTGCGCCCACTCGGGGCAATGCCCATCCACGCACCCAGATGGGTACCCTGACCCACGACCCGCGAGATAACGAAATCGCCATCACAGAAGATCTGCCGGACTTCCAGCGTGAAATCGGGGAAAGTGGTTTGCAGACTGGTCAGATGCCGGCGGACGATATCCGGGCCACGGCCGGCAGCGGGTGCATTATGATCGACATATGCGGGCGACACATACCTGACGAACTTTGAATAATCCCCATCCCGTCCAACTTCCGTATAGAATTCCAGCACAAGCCGCTTTTTCTCTTCGGGTGACATTCACAACCTCCATCTGGTTTGCAAGGCTGACCTGAACCGCGGCTAATACACCTCCGCCTGCGCCAGACCTGCCACGCAGACCCGGTTTCGCCCAAAGGCTTTGGCGCGGTAGAGCGCCCGGTCGGCGGCGGTCAGCAGCGCATCATGGGTCAACCCATGATCGGGAAAGACCGCCACGCCGATTGAGACGGTGACAGCAGGCAGGAGTGAGTTGCCATGTTCGATATCCAGCGCGCTAATCGCCTGCCGCAGCACATCAGCCCGAATGATGGCATCTTCTTCGGTGATTTCGGGCAGCACCAGCAGCAGTTCTTCCCCCCCGAAGCGACATGCCGTATCTTCGCTGCGTAACCCCGTATTTAACAGTGTCCCCACGGCCCGCAGCACCGCGTCCCCGGCATCGTGCCCGTAGGTGTCATTAATATACTTGAAGTGATCAATATCGAGCAGGAAAATTGCCATGGTACGCTGATAACGCCGGGCATGACTCAACGTCTGGATCAGGGTTTCGTTCAGAAAGCGCCGGTTAAACAGACCGGTCAGCGGGTCGCGGATGGCCTGCTCGCGCAGGTTTTCGCGCAGATGCAGGTTCGTCAACGCCAGCGCCAGCAGATCGGCGGTGCGCACGACCAGCGGCAACAGCCGGCTCTGCAGCGTCTCAGCATCATCGGCACCTGCCCGCACCTGGAGCAGACCAAACTGTTCCCCCCCGGTTTGTAGTTGCACACATATCAGCGACGGCATTTCGGGGGACGCGCCGGTCCGACAGCGACAGGTCAGATCGCAGGTCTCCGTCAGCGTATTATAATGTTCGCCCTGCAGCACCGAACAATCCGCTTCCGGCGGTACCAACTGAATGGGAATATCGTCACCCCACTGCCCAACCGGTGCCAGGCAGGAGGTAGCGTCAAGCCGGCGATAGAGTGCTCCCGCCCGGCCGACAAAGAGTTCCCGCAACAGGGGCACGCTCTCGGCGTAGGCTGCGTCCAGGGTCGGACAGCGCTGAAGCATGTTACTCAGGCAATTCAATGCTTCCTGCTCACCCACATCGCGCTCCAGGTGAACATTGACGCGCCGTACCTCCAGTTCGGCCTGCTGCAACTCCTGCACATGTTGCTCCAGATTAGCAATCACCTGGCGCAGACGCGCGGTCATACGATTAAATGCCCCGGCCACTGCGCCCACCTCATCATCACGTTCGACATGCGCGCGCAGATTGAGATCGCCTGCCGCAATTCGGGTTGCCGTGGCTGCCAGGCCGGCCAGCGGCGTGGCAATCCCCCGTGCAATAAAGAGGCCAAACAGCAGCGCAACCAGAGTTGCTACCGCCGCCACAATCGCATTCACACGCAGGAGAGCATAGGTTGACTGAAAGGCTTCGTCCTTCTCCTGTTCCGCCACCAGCACCATCTGCAGCGAGGGCAACCAGTGATAAACACCAATAACCTCAAGTCCCCGATAACTGATGTACAAACCGGAGCGGTCAGACTGGGTACTAAATACAGTTTCTAGTGCCGGAGTCTGCAGGCGCAGGATCTTCTTATCGCGGTCTTCAAAGCGCGAATCGGTCAGCAGCAGGGCGTTCTGTCCGACCAGATAGGTTTCGCCGGTTTCACCCAACCCGGCCCGCTGGAGCATAATCTCATTCAACCGCTCCGAACTGGAGCGCCCGACCAGCACCCCGCGCACGGTGCCCTCTAGATCGATCACCGGGCGCGAAACTACTACCGGACTACTTAACCCCTGCGCTATGTCGGATGAGAGTGACTGCGTGTAGGGCTCCCGCAGACCGCGCCGGAAATAGTTCTGCAGGTGAACCTGGCCCTCGTTGGCCGGGTCGGTTGAGAGCACCACCCGGCCCTGCCGTTCCAGCAGCAGTACCTCTTCAAACAGATCGGTTGCCATAAGCACCTGTTCAAATTGAATGCGCAGGTTAGCCGCAGCCTGTTTGTACGCGGCTGATTCCGGGTCACTGCTAAGAAGCGGCTCGATCAGGCGGGGCACCTGATGTGGATAGAGGACGGAAGTCAGGTAAATCTGAAGGCTCTCCAGCCATGCTTCAATCTGCTCCTCTTTGAGCGTTGCCACGGATTGCAACTGGTTTGTTACCTGCTGTTTTCCATGGCGAAACCCCAACGACGTTGTAGTGATGCTAATAATCAGGGCGGGCAACACGACCAGCGCAACAAACGCAGCCGGCAAGCGGATGCGAATGGTACCAATGCGCAATCGCTGGAACCAGTGTGAGCGGCGGGTGGCTTCATCCGGCCTGGGCGTAAATGTCTGCATAGTGCCAATCTGCCTCTCCCTGACCTTACTGAGTAGCAGGTTCCAGATGATGAATGATGATATGCACACTCTGCCACCACGAAGGCGGATGCACATAGGCATTATTAGCCGTCGGCCAGTTTTGCCAGTAAGTCGTATCAAACGAAATAAGTTGTTTATTCTGCACCAGTGGGATAACGGGCAGTTCATCGAGCCAGACGGCTGTGGCTGCAACAAACAGGTCATCAATGCGCGGATCACCCAGCGGCAGTGAAGCCATCTGATCGACCAGATCGCTATACTCCTGATTGGCCCAACGCCCCTGGTTGTTATAGTTGGTTACAGGCACACCTATTGGTTGCGCCCAGCGCATATGGTAGCGATCCAGCGAGGCCCAGGGTTCGTTGATTGAGCCACAGGTGTCCCAATCGATCAGCGCGTCAAACCGGCCCATAGTTTTATGTTCAACCCACCTGTGCTCATCAAGGACCACCATTGTGGCATCGATCCCAACCGCTTGCACCTGCGCCGCAATCAGTTCGCCCGTACGGCGCATTTCGGGCGAGTCCGCATGGGCATAGATCGTCAACTCCAGTTGCCGGTCGCCCTGCCGATAGTAGCCATCATCACCCAATACCCAACCCTGCGCCTCGATCATCTGCCGGGCTATATCGGGGTCACGCCTGGTCAAGGGGTATGTATCATACAGCCCGGCCTGCTCAAGCAGTTGCACATAGTATTCAAGTGGAGGATAGGCCGGGAAGAAGTGGCGCGAAGCAATGGTTGTCCCATAGTAGGCATCCCGCACAATCGCTTCGCGGTCAATAGCATAGTTAACGGCCCAGCGCATGGCTTTATCATCCCAGGGCGGCACCATCGTGTTAAAGGACAGCGTGCGCGAACAGGGGTCCATCCAGGCAAAGGGAATTCCGTCGAGCCAGGTTATCAGGTTAGGCTTGACCTTCTGTACTTCCTGAAAGGTATCCATACCAATATTACCGATGCTATCGAGATGCTCGGTGGCCACCCGTGCATCGTCACCGATCGTCATCGAAGTCCAGATCAGGCGTTCCGGGGCGGGCAATGGTTTAAAGCCGGCCTGTGCGCCCCACCAGTCATCATCCCGCTCATAGATAAAGGTACCGTCGTAAAACCTATGCAGCGTGTACGGCCCGGTGAAGACCGGCCACCCCTTGTCGGGATCATAATTGGTAAAGGTATAGGGATCTTTATCATGCCATATATGTTCCGGCAGAATATCGAAACTCCCCCAGACTTTCACCGAGAAGAAATCCAGTTGAAAGCGCGGGTTCGCGTCAGTCAGATGAAACTGTACCGTCAACTCATCAACTTTCTCGACACGCTCCACCCAGTTGGTCAACCCGGCGAAGAAATCCAGTTCCAGATCAGGATGTTCGAGCAGCAGGTTCACGGTAAAGCGGACATCATCGGCGGTAAAAGCCACACCATTACTCCAGGTGATACCCTCGCGTAACGTGAGTGTCCAGACATCCTGGTTCTCATTGGCCGTCATACGCTCACCCAGCCAGGGCTCGATCACACCACTCTCATAGTTGAGAATAAACAACGGTTCAATCATTGCCTGGTGAAACCCTTTATCGCGGCGCGCATCACGCGCGAAAGGGTTCCACTGTTCCGGGTGCTCTACACGACCTGAGGGAATGTCAAAGATTACTGTGCGGCGACGTTCGGCCTCATCGGTGATAAGCGTCTCCGGCAGCAGCGGCGGTTGGCTGGCGGTGGGTGCCGGCGTATCCTGGGCGCTGAGTGACTGACAGGCTCCCATCACGACCAGCAACAGCAGCGTAAGCATCAAACGGGGTATCCGATAACCTGAGGCAGCCATGATCGGTCACTCCTCTCCAGGATAAGTGCAATGTTTATTGTGAAGTATACCACGTTGATATACGGCACTGCTGCCCGATCGCGTTGGCCGCCGCACCTGGCCGGGAGTGCCGCATGCCGGGTGCCGGCGTGAGTCGGATCAACCGTTTGACACCCCTGCACTGCTCTGCTATAATCAATCGGTCAAGGGTGGTCACGCCACTCTTTTTTGGTGTTTATAGCGCAGAGAGGTCAGACCGGGGCGCTGTCCGCGAACAATCCGGGGCGGGCGCACCAGTTGAGCATACAGTGCAAGGAGTATTGGGGTGTACGCAATAGTTCGAGATCGCGGGATGCAATACCGCGTGGAACCAGACCAGACCGTGCGGGTTGACCTGCTTGAGGCCGAGCCGGGCAGCGCGATCGAACTGAACGAAGTGCTGCTGATCGGCGACGGCGACGAGGTGAAGGTCGGCACACCGCTGGTTGCCGGGGCTACCGTGCGCGCGGAAGTGGTGGGCGATATCAAGGGTGAAAAGATTATCGTGTTTAAGTATCGCAACAAAAAGCGCTATCGCCGCCGCACCGGCCATCGGCAAAAATATACACGTATCAAGATCCATGAAATTGTTGTGGAATAGGGGATGAGTTATGGCACATAAAAAAGGTGTAGGAAGTACCCGCAACGGGCGCGACAGTAACCCAAAAATGCGTGGGGTCAAGCGCTTTGGTGGTGAGCATGTCCTCCCCGGCAACATTATTGTCCGCCAGTGTGGCACCAAGATCAAGCCGGGTGATAATGTCGGCATGGGCCGCGACTATACGATCTTTGCGATGGTTGAGGGGAAGGTCTACTTTCAGCCCTACTCCCGCACTCAGAAGAAGGTCAGCGTTATTCCCATCGAGCAGACCGAAACGGCCACGGCTGCTGATTAAACATTACCCACGCGCCAACGGGATGTACGCCGGTATGAATAATCAGGAAGACCAGGACGACGCATGCGTCGTCCGTTTCATATCTTGTGCCAGGACAATCCCGCTGCCGGGAAATACCATTTGAAAATAGGAGCATAAAAGGTGAAACCGGATATTCATCCAAAATATGTAGCTACCGATATTGTTTGTGCCACCTGCGGCACCGTCTGGAAGACGCGCGCCACCAAAGAGGGCATGCGCGTCGATATCTGCTCAAACTGCCACCCCTTCTACACCGGCGAGCAGCGCATCGTCGATACCGCCGGTCAGGTTGATCGCTTTATGCGTCGCCTGGCAACCTCGCAGCAGCGGCAGGCCGAAGCCGAGAAGCGCCGCGAAAGCAAGGAGCAGAAGCCCCAGAAGAAGAGTCTGCTCAAGGAGATTTACGGCGAGGAAGAAAACGAAGCAGGCGAAGAGCAGGGTTAAGCTCAATCTGTTTCTCTTCGAAGTAACACCAGTTACGCGGTGGGCGTTTGAACCACGAACAACACGAAATGAGCGAAAACCGTGAAACTGCCAATGCTGACATGTATCAGGCGCTCCGACGTTTGGCGAGAGATATCGCCTGCCGCAGGCGCATCGGGCTTCCATCGGGTCAAACGCCCGGTTTGAATGTTCATCGCGTAGGTCTTGTCGCGTTACTTCATTACGTTATGTAATGTTGAAGGTTAAGGTTAAGGTTAAGGTCATTATCGAAATTTGCGGCGAGGATGGAGGATGGTTGGCCAGTCGTCCTCGCCGCAATTCATTCCGGTTCACACCGGTACATCGCCGCCATCCGCCGACCATGCGCCGCAACCTCGGTCCGCAGTTCTGCAGGTGCCAGCACCTCGACATCGGCTCCCCACCCCAGCACCCACGAGCGAATTTCCCGAATACCACCAACGGTCATCTCTAACTCGCAACCGCCATCCGCCAGATCAACCAGGCGCTGGCTGTGGTGCCACACACTCTCGCGCACACGCGGTGCCGCCTCGGGTGCAAACCGCAGATGCACTTCCACCGTGGCATCGTCTATGACTCCCCAGGAACTTGCCAGGTAGGCGTAGGGGTCAAAATCATCCGGGATATCATACTGCTCTTCCAGCAGATCAGCCCGCTCGATCCGCTCGATCTTAAACGTCCGCAACGCATGCCGCAGGCGGTCAAAGCCGATCACATACGCCGCCGGTTCGCTCCGGGAGACCTCCAGGAAGTAGGGCGCGACAACCCGCTCCGTCACCTCACGGCTCGCGGCCCGGTAGCGCAGCCGCACCAACCGCCGGTCAGCCCAGGCCCGCGTCACCGTTTCCAGCACACAGATATAGATCTCGCGTAGCGGACGGGCACGAATCACATCGGCAACGCGGGCCAGATGGCTGGAGATGGTCTGATCGGGCAGACCGGCGGCCAGTTTATCCAGCGCCGAGACAACATGCGGGTTATGTTCATCGCTATGGTGGGCCAGCAGGCGGGCCGCAAAGAAGAGCGAAATGGCCTCATTCAAGGTCAGTTGCACGGTTGAAACATAGGCGGCGCGGTCGATCCCAAACCGCCCGCGATCTTCCCAAACCGGAATCCCGATATCGTGCAGCGCCATCAGATCCCGATAGATAGTGCGCCGATCTACGCCGCAGTAGTTGGCAAGTTCAACCGCACGCATGCCCTGGGGAGCGTTATACAGGCAGTGTTCAATCCGGCGTAGCCGGGCAGCTTTGCTCTTGATACGTTCATCGCTGGATACGCCGATCACAGTTATGCCTCAGATGATACATTAGATAACGAAATAGACGGCAAACATCCCGGCAAACAGCAGCAGACCCCAAAGCGTAATTCGCCGGAGATCCCGCCGGACATAGGCATAGTCCAGCGAGTAATCAACTGGTTCGGGCGGTTTCACCGCCACCCGCCCGGTGCGCCGCTGCTGGGAACGTTGCTGGGCGCGGCTCGACTGGGATTGTTTGCGCCGCTGGCTGCGCGTCTGAGCAGGCATATAGGACACTCCTTTATCGCTGCTACCGAACAACATGATGTTGTCCGATAGGTTTGCACTACAATTCTCGATCCGGTCAATCCGGTTCGGCGCACTACTTCGCATCCGGTTCACACCAGCACCGCGTACGCCTGCCCTGATTATACCATGGCGGCGCTTGCATCTGTTGCCATCTGCGGCTATCATAGCAGGTATGACACGCGTCGGAATACTTGGCGGGGGTCAACTCGCCCAGATGTTAACCCAGGCGGCCATCTCCCTTGGATTGGAGACGGTCATCTTTGAGCGGTTCGCGGATAGCCCCGCCGGCCGGATCACGCGCCACGAGATTGTTGGTCCCTGGGACGATGAAGCGGCGATGCGCGCCTTTGCCAGGTTGTGCGATGTCGTCACCCTCGAAAACGAATTTGTCGATGCCGGTGTGCTGCGGCAGTTGGAGCAAATCGGCCTGCCGGTATATCCCACGGCGCTCACACTGGCCGCCATCCAGGATAAACTTATCCAGAAACGGCGGTTGGAGTCGGTCGGACTGCCGGTACCACCATACCAGCCGGCAAGCGCCCCGGAAGATGTGCTGGAAGCAGCGCAGCAGTATGGCTGGCCGCTCCTGCTGAAAGCGCGGCGCGAAGGCTATGACGGCTACGGCAACGCCACGCTGCAATCGCCGGAGGAGATTCTCCCGGCATGGGAACGGCTGACGGGTGCCGGGCGCGCGCTGCTGATCGAGGCATTCGTCCCCTTTACCCACGAACTTGCGGTTATGGTGGTGCGCGGACGATCGGGCGAGTGTCGCGCCTACCCGGTTGTCGAAACCGTTCAGCGTAACCATATCTGTCATATCGTGCGGGCTCCGGCGGCGGTTACGCCCGAGGTTGCCGGCCGCGCCACCGAACTGGCGGAACAGGCGGTCCAGGCGGTTGATGGCGTGGGTATCTTTGGCGTTGAGCTGTTTCTGCACGAAGACGGCAGCGTGCTGCTGAATGAACTTGCCCCGCGGCCGCACAACTCCGGGCACTACACCATTGAGGCATGTGTTACTTCGCAGTTTGAAAATCATCTGCGCGCGGTGCTGGGTTGGCCGCTGGGCCCGGTCGATATGCGCGCACCGGCCGCCGTGATGGTCAACCTGCTGGGGCAGCGGCAGGGCCCGGCGCGTCCTGCCGGAGTCAGCCAGGCGCTGCTGGAGCCCGGCGCACATCTGCATCTGTATCATAAGCGGGATGTGCGACCCGGGCGCAAAATGGGGCATATCACCGCCCTGGGGGATAGCGTGGTTGAGGCGGAGGCAATCGCCCTGCGCGCAGCGGCACGCGTCGAGTTGTAGGCGCATACGGAAACGGGCACGAGTAATGACACCACTTATCGGCATTATTATGGGTAGCGATAGCGATCTGCCGACCATGCAGGGCGCGGTTGAGGTCTGCCGCGAGTTTGGCGTTCCGCACGAGGTGCGCGTCGTCTCGGCCCACCGCACCCCACGCGATATGGCGGACTATGCCGACAACGCACATCGGCGGGGGTTGCGCGTGATTATCGCGGGCGCGGGTGGCGCGGCCCATCTGCCGGGAATGGTGGCTGCTCATACGCCCCTCCCGGTTATCGGGGTGCCGGTGCAGAGTAAAGCGCTCCAGGGGCTTGACTCGTTGCTCTCCATCGTGCAGATGCCGGCCGGCGTGCCGGTCGCAACGGTGGCGATTGGTGGCGCGCGCAACGCCGGGTTGCTGGCGGTGCAAATCCTGGCGGCCGCCGATCCCGCGCTGCTGGAACGTGTCCTGGCTTACAAGGAAACCCTGGCAGAGCAGTCGCGCGCAAAAAATGACCGGGTGAACCCTTTGTCATCTTCGGATGAGGAGACTGTAAATTGACTCCTCGGTTGGGGCTTGCTACACTTGATAAAGCTTAAAGCAGTGTTACGGTACTACCCCTGGAGGCATTATGCGCAATCTCCTCGTGACCGGCGGTGCCGGTTTTATTGGTTCGAACTTTGTAGCCTACATGCTCGAGCGCTATCCTGACTACCGCGTCGTTGTTTATGACAAGTTGACCTATGCCGGGCGGCGCGAAAACCTGGACCGCGTGGCGGCGCATCCCCATTTCGCCTTCGTTCAGGGCGATATCTGTGATGCGGCTCTGGTACGTACGACCATCCGGGAACACTCCATCGACACGATTGTCAACTTTGCGGCGGAAACCCACGTTGATCGCTCGATTTTTAGCCCGGATGCCTTTATCGAAACCGATGTACGCGGCACCTATGTGCTGCTGGAGGCGGCCAGAGAGTTCAAACTGGAACGCTATCATCAGGTCAGTACCGATGAGGTCTACGGCCATATTCCACCCGGCCGGCGCAGCAAGGAAGGCGACCCGATGCAGGCCCGCAGTCCCTACGCCGCCAGCAAAGCCGGCGCGGAGCATCTTGTGTATGCGTACCATATCACCTATGGCATACCTACAACTATCACGCGTGGATCCAATAATATCGGCCCCTACCAGTACCCCGAGAAAGCTGTTTCCCTCTTTACCACCAATGCGATTGACGATCTGCCGCTGCCGATCTATGGCGATGGTCTGCAGGTACGCGATTACCAGTATGTAATGGACCATTGTGAAGGAATCGATGTTGTGCTGCACAAGGGGCAGGTTGGCGAAGCCTACAATGTCGGGACCGAAATTGAGACATGCAATATCGATATGGCTCGCAAACTGCTGGATATCCTGGGGAAACCCCACAGCCTGCTGCAGCATGTGACTGACCGCGCGGGTCACGACCGGCGCTACGCCCTGGACTGTAGCAAACTGCGCGCCCTGGGATGGACCAGCCGCCACAATTTTGACGAGGCGTTGGAGAAGACCGTGCGCTGGTATGTGGAAAATCCGGACTGGTGGCGTCCCATCAAATCAGGTGAATATCTGGAATACTACCGCCGCCAGTATGTTGAGCGCACCTAGCATGAGAAGGTAGGCCCAATGACGCGTCCATGTGCCGGTGGCCGCATCGAAGTTATCTGCGGATGCATGTACAGTGGAAAAACCGAGGAGCTGATCCGGCGTATTCGCCAGGTCATTATTGCGCGCCAGCCGTACCGCATCTTTACGCCACGGCTGGATACCCGCTACGGCACGCACCAGGTTGTAACCCACACCGGGACACGGCTGGAAGCGCACCCGATCTCCTCAATTGCCGAGATACCACCGCTCACCGAGGATCTGCATGTTGTGGCAATCGACGAACTGCACTTCCTCGACGACCCACCGGAAGCGATTGTTGCCGTCTGTCAGGAACTGGCAGAGCGCGATCTACGCGTAATCGTCTCGGGGCTTGACCAGAACTACCGGGCCGAGCCCTTCCCCGCCATGGCCTCGCTGATGGCGGTCGCGGAACAGGTCGATAAGCTCTATGCCATCTGTGTGCGCTGCGGGGCATATGCCACCCGCTCGCAACGCCTGATCAACGGCGAACCGGCCCCCGCCGACGCGCCAACCATCGTCGTCGGTGGGCAGGAGTTGTACGAGGCCCGCTGCCGTGCCTGCTACCAACAGGCTGAGGTAGAATTGCTGTCCTTATGTCGTTAGATGGCTCTACCAATCTGGAGGGGCGAAACAGCTTTCGCCCCGGACATCCCCACCGGACTATCCTCAACTACACGAATTACGCGGTTGACATGCAAACCAGACGTTTAACCAGATGGAAGCCGGATTCGCCTGCGGCAGCATGGTACTTTTTCATCTTTTTCACGAAAATGTGGCTCGGAGAGCCACATTTTCGTGAAAAAGAATGGCCTATTGGTCTGTTCCGCCCTGCCGGAGGCGATATCCCCCTCCAAACGCGGGATCGTCTGATACATATCAGCATTGGGAGGTTCGCGGGTTTCGCTCATTTCATGTTGTTCGTGGTGCAAACTCCCACCGCGTAACTCCTGTCAATCACACAAACACCCCACGGAAGCGAACCATTCGCCTCGTACGTGGGGTGCTTGCGAACCAGTCTTTGTTTTTGTAATCCGGCGAGCGGCAAATTACTGCTGCTGCTGTTGCTGCGCCTGAGCTACCAGGGTTGCCATCCCCGGCATGTGAAAGTGGTACTCATCCGCATCCTGGGTGGCATTTACAGCTACCGGTTGCTCAAGGTAGCCCTCAACCCGGTCAAGCAACCGGATGAGCTTCTGCTGCGCCTCCGGATTATCCCCAACAGTGGCCTGCAGCTCCAGCAGTTCCGCCTGCAGACCGGTCAACTCAGTTGCCGACAATCCCACCCTGCGCTCTAAATCCCGTGCTAACATGGGCATCTGTCTCCTGTACACATATTCAGTTAGTTGCATCTACATTACGGATATAGCCCGTAAAGCCCAGGTGCTTCTAGCCCTGGGATAAAAGGGCTTCACTCGCTTTCGCCGCTTCAGTCGCACTTGTGTTCTGGATGATTTTAAGCTATACTACTCATTATGAGCAACA
>DAOTUI010000087.1:0-37680 GCA_034437035.1 Chloroflexaceae bacterium | reverse complement strand
ACCGGGATGTGTAAAGCATTTCAACAAAATGAGCCGTCATGTGGTATGACACGTCGCAAAAATGACTATTTTTGACCTGCTGGTGGGGCAATTTCATGAACCGCCTTCAGAAATAAGCGAACGGTGAGTGGTACTTTTTTGTAAAAAAGATGGGTTCTTCCACTCTGCCGGGTCAGGGACTGCGTAACGCGTGTATGTTACAGAAGTTACGCGGTGGGGTTTGTTCTGGTCTGGTGCCGGCCCTGAACGCCGGCTTCGCCTCCGGCAGGGTGGAACTGACCATTCCTTTTTCACGAACATTTGGCTCTCCGAGCCAAATGTTCGTGAAAAAGACAGAAAAAGTACGATGCTGCCGCAGGCGAATTGGCGCTTCGTCTGATCAAACGCCCGGTGTGTATGCCCACCGCGTAACGCGTGTATGTTAGAGTATCCAATGAAAACAGGACTTACGCAATTCTCCACCTGGAGATGTATTTCGCCTCCGGCAGGGCGGAACTGACCACCTTTTTCACGGAATTTTTGCACATTGTGCAAAAATTCCGTGAAAAAGATCATAGCGTACCATGCGGCCGCAGGCGAATCGGGCCATTCATTTCAATCAAACGTCCGGTTTGCACGTCCACCACGTAAGTCCTGGAAAAGATGAATTGTTTGTAAATTATAAACAAACCGTAATCCCCTTCATAACCCGCTCTTTATCCTCACTTAGTTAAAGCTTAACATTAGCCGGCTATGCTACACCTGCGCCTGAGATAACTTCCACGATCCGGTAGTACCGGGATAAATGTGTGTTGTCGCCCCGTTGCGATAACACATAGCTTTGCGTGCAGCAGAGCGCTATCAGGCACCAGATGCATTGCGCCCGGTGTCCGAAAAGCTGCGCGACACGCAGCTACTATCGGTGGGGCCAGGCGTTTGTCCCGAGTTTATGGGGTGTGGGGATCAGGCACGTTGTAGTTATTGTGGCAAGTGGTGGGAGTAGAGATCAAGGAGGGTAAAGCTCGATGAGTATGTTCCGTATGCGTTCGTTTGCTGGGTTACCCCTGGCATTGTGGGTCGTGGTGGCGTTGCTGCTGCCGCTGGTGGCGAGTGGAACGCTACTGCGAGTAACTGCGGTACGAGCCCAGAGCAGTGATCTGGTGATCACTGGTGTTATTGATGGTCCGCTCTCCGGCGGAGTACCCAAAGCGATTGAGTTGTATGCGCTCAATAACATTTCCGACCTCAGTATCTATGGACTGGAGTCGGCTAACAACGGCAACCCGGCCGGTGGCCCGGAATTTACCTTCCCGGCTGATACTGTATCGGTAGGTGAATTTCTATATGTCGCCTCTGAAGAACCTGGGTTCATGGACTTCTTTGGCTTTGCCCCCGACTACACCGGCGGTGTAGCCGGCATCAACGGTGACGATGCCATCGCACTGTATCAGAATGGCACAATCGTCGATGTATTTGGCGAGATTGGTGTTGATGGTACGGGCCAGCCCTGGGAGTATGCGGATGGCTGGGCCTATCGTGTGGATGGCACTGGTCCCGATGGGAATACGTTCGGGTTGAGCAACTGGACCTTTAGCGGTCCGAATGCTCTGGATGGCGAAATTTCCAATAGCACCGCGGCGACGCCCTTCCCTATCGGTATGTATGGCACAGGTGGTGGCGGCGATACCCCGCCCACTATTTCTAGCGCGATGCCGGCTGATAGCGCAACTGATGTTGCCGTTGATACCAATATCGTCGTTACCTTCAGCGAACCGGTTACTGTGGCTGCGGACTGGCTGAGTCTGAGTTGTCCCAGCAGTGGGAATCAGATCCTGGGTAGCGCCGGCAGTGGTACAAGTTTCACGCTTGATCCGTCTGACGTTGCGAATGGCGAAACCTGCATGGCTACTATCGAAAGCACCAAAGTGACTGATCAGGACGGGACAGCGGATAATCTGGCCGCAAATTTTGATTGGAGCTTTACCACCATTGCGATTGGCACTGTATGTGGCGACCCGGCCACGCTTATCAGCGCGATCCAGGGTGACGGCACTGTCGGCCCGCTTGAAGGGCAGACGCACACTGTCGAAGGGATTGTTGTTGGCGATTTCCAGGAGGGCGACAACGACGACACCCCGGAACTCCCCGGCTACGACTCGGATCTCGACGGCTTCTATGTTCAGGAAGAGAATAGTGACTGGGACGCCGACCCCGCTACCTCGGAGGGCATTTTTGTCTTTACTGGCAATGCGGATGTCACAATTCCAGATGTCGAGCAGGGCGAAATCGTGCGCGTCACAGGTGTGCTGGACGAGTTCTTTGACCTGACTGAGTTGACCAACGTCGGCACAATCGAGATCTGTGGCAGCACCGACGTTCCCACCCCCACGGATGTGCTGCTGCCGGTGGCAACCCTGGATGAGTTTGAGCGCTACGAGGGCATGCTGGTGCGCTTCCCGCAGTCGCTCGTCATCGCCGAGTATTTCAACTTTGACCGCTTTGGCGAGATTGTGCTGGCCCAGCCGCTGGATGACCTGGAGCGCCCCTTCCAGCCGACCAGCTATGTTGAGCCCGGCCCGGCGGTTGATCCGGTTGCTGATGCCATTGAACGCAGCCGCATAACCCTCGACGATGCCCGCTCTTCCCAGAACCCGGACCCGGCGCGCCACCCGAATGGAGCCGAGTTCACCCTGGACAATCGCTTCCGGGGCGGCGATACGGTGCAGAACGCGGTTGGCGTGCTCGATTACCGCTTTGGCAAGTATCGCATCCAGCCAACGCAGGATGCCGATTACACCCTGGAAAACCCGCGCCCGGCAGCACCGGAGGATGTGGGCGGCAGTCTGACGGTCGCCGGCTTCAATGTGCTCAACTACTTCACCACATTCGGTAGCCGTGGTGCCGACAATCAGGAGGAGTTTGAGCGCCAGCGGGACAAGATCATTGCCGCACTTGCTGCGATTGATGCCGATATTGTCGGGCTGATCGAGATTGAGAATAACACGGCGGCCCTGCAGGATCTGGTCAGCGGGTTGAATAATGCAGTGGGTGCCGGCACTTACGACTACATCGAAACCGGCATGATTGGCACTGATGCAATCAAAGTCGCCTTCATCTACAAGCCGGGTAGCATAACCCCCATCGGTGAAGAAGCGGTACTGGACACATCCGAATTTGTTAGCCCCAATACGACTGATCCGAAGAATCGTCCGGCACTGGCGCAGACCTTTGCGGAAGATGCAACCGGCGGTGTGTTTACGGTTGTGGTCAACCACTTCAAGTCCAAGGGTTCAAGCTGCGGCGTGGGTGATGATGACCCGCAGCAGGGCAACTGTAACCTGACCCGCACGCTGGCGGCGCAGGAACTGGTAGACTGGCTGGCGACCGACCCGACCGGCAGTAATGATCCTGACGTGATGATCATTGGCGACCTCAACGCCTACGATGAGGAAGATCCGATTGACGCAATCAAGGCGGGCGCTGATGACATTCTCGGCACGGCGGATGACTACACCGACCTGATCGAGTTGTATGCGGGCGAGTTTGCCTACTCGTTTGTCTTCGATGGGCAGTTTGGCTACCTCGACTATGCCCTGGTGAACCAGGCGCTGCTGCCCCAGGTCACCGGGACCACCGAGTGGTATATCAATGCCGATGAGCCCGACATCCTGGACTATGACACCACCTTCAAGCAGGATGCCCAGGATGTGCTGTACGAGCCCAATCCCTACCGCTCCTCGGACCACGACCCGGTCATCGTGGGGTTGAACCTGGAGTCAGAAGCTGAGCCAATCGAGCCGCTCACGCTTACCTCGATCTGCAACGCTGCGGATGGCAGCCACCAGTGGCGCGTCCGCAACCCGAACGACTTTGATGTCTCCTTTACCTGGCAACTGTACGGCACAGGTGAGACTGGTGCGGATGTTGCGCCGGCCGGCAGCGATACCTTCTTCTTCACGCCCACCGCCGGTACCGTCAAGATTTCGTGGGATAACAACGGTACGCCTGCGGAGACGGTCAAGGCGGCCAACAATGAGTCGTGTACCCTGCCGACGGGCAATATCACCATCGTCAAGCAAGCTACCCCCGCTGCGCCCTGGCTCGACTGGACGTTTGACGGCGACCTGGGGGCGTTTACGCTGGACAATGACAGCCGCGACGACGCTCACCTCGACCATCAGACCTTTGAGGTAGCAGCGGGGAGCTACACCGTCAACGAGACGAACAAGCGGGGTAACTGGGATCTGGAGATTGTCTGCGAGAGCAGCACAGGGGAGTCGACCTTTGCCGCCGATGGTACGGCAGTGATGATCACGCCGGCGGCAGGTGATGATGTAACCTGTACCTACAACAACCTGCGCCGCCCGCAGATCCGGATCACCAAGTACGCAGACACAAACGGCAATGGCGAGCGTGATGCGGATGAAGCCGGGCTGCCAGGCCGTCAGATGTTCCTCTACCTTGCTGACGGCAACGGCGGATGGACGCAGATCCAGTCGCGCGAAGTGCGCACGAACGGGCGGGGCATCGCCAACTACACCAGCCTGGAGCCCGGTGTTGATCACCTGGTCTGTGAGGCGGTGCGCGATGGCTGGAGTACCACCGAACCGGTCAACCCGATTGAGCACGACGGCAAGATCTGCCAGGTGGTGGCAGACCTGGTCTATGGCGAAGTGCGCCGGGTCAGCTTCGGCAATCGTGAGGAGCCGCCGGCTCAGACGCTCTACCGGGCGCGGCAGGTAGGCGCGCGGGTCTGGATTGAACGTAACGTCGCGGAAGCCGGTCTGGGTGACTTTGATCCCGACGGCAACGGATGGGCGCTGGTTGGTCGCACCAATGGTGCCGCCGATAATGGCGAGTTGCGGGACTTCTTTGTTGAGGAGGGCGTGCCCTACGCGATTGTCTTCAACCGCAGCAACAACAAGGGCGATCGCTGCATCCGGCTGATCCCGCGCAGCCTGGATGGGGTGAAGAAGGGACAGACGCGACTGATGACGACTGTTGAAGATCCGGTGTCCTGCCCGGCAGAGTAGCGTAGTTGCGGGAAATAGAGCGCACCTGCGGGATAAATCGCCCGCAGGTGCGTTTTTTCGTCCCTGGTTGTTCATTCCCTGCTTATCGTCAATCCCCAGTCGCCCCGTCACTTCCCCGCTCGTCAATATTTTTCCGTAGCAGATCTTCAAACTCGTCGCGTTTGTGGGGCGGAACGGATTCTTGCGGGATTGCCAGGATTGCACCGCCCTCCAGCACCAGCACGTAGGTACTGACCATCTCGCGCCAGCCCTCAAAATGTTTCCACTCCAGGTTGCTCTCGCCACGCGCACTGCTGATCGCAACGCCGTCATCGGTAATGTTATACTCGGTGGGTAAAAAGTAGGGCGCGTCTTTCATCCGGCCGGCACGAATAGCGCTGATAACGCCGAGAAACAGGTAGAGTCCCAGCGGTATCCAGCCCATGAAGAGAAAAACGATTGGCCGACCCTGGGTGTAGGTGTACACGGTCAGGCCCGCCGCCAGCAGCGCATAGACATAAAATGTCGGGCGCTGAATATGGCGCAGGATCGATAATCGGACAAAAAGATCTCGTGAAAGCGTTGTTTTGATAACCATAATTACCTGAAAAGAAACCCCGCCACACTGATGGGGTGACGGGGTAGCAGCAGAATAGCACTATTGATCTTCGGTCGTTATCAGTTCCTTGTCGGTAGTGGTGTCTGGCGGGTTATCCGTTGGTGGACGACCATTGTCCCGGCGTTCCAGCGTAAACAGCAGAATCGCCACATCAGCCGGGTTAATCCCCGCCAGTCGTCCGGCCTGCCCCAGCGTTGCCGGACGGAAGCGTTCCAGCACATGGCGGGCCTCATTGCGCAGTCCCTTCACCTCGGCATAATTCAGGTCAGGCGGGATGCGGCGGCGCTCCATCTTGCGGACACGTTCTACCTCGCGCTGCTGGCGCTCGATGTAGCTGCCATATTTGGCGGCCATTTCCACCTGTTCAATGACCGGGTCAGGTGCGTCGGGCAGTTCCAGTGCGGTCTGCAACTGCTGGTAGCGCACGTTGGGACGGCTCAACAGCACCTCGGCACTGACCACATTGCGTAGCGGCTCCACGCCCACGTCCGCCAGGGCCGCGTTGGTCTCCCCGCTGGGGTAAACCCGCCTTCCTGCCAGTTGCGCACTCAGGGCGGCGCTCTGCTCCTGCTTCTGCTCCACCAGCGCGGCGCGTTCGGCATCAACCATGCCCAGGGTGTGGGCCAGGGGTGTAAGTCGCAGATCAGCATTGTCCGTGCGCAGGAGCAGCCGGTACTCCGCGCGGCTGGTAAACATGCGGTAGGGCTCGTGGATCTCCTTCGTCACCAGATCGTCAATCAGCACGCCGATATACGCCTCATCCCGCCGCAGGATGACGGGCGCTTCCCCCCGCACATACCGGGCAGCATTGATCCCGGCCATAATGCCCTGCGCCCCGGCCTCCTCGTAGCCGGTAGTGCCATTGATCTGCCCGGCCAGATAGAGCCCCGGCAGCCGGCGCGCGCTCAGGTCGGCAGCAACTTCGCCGGTTGCAACCGCGTCATACTCGATTGCATAGCCGATGCGCATCAACTGAACATCGTGCAACGCCGGGATGCTGCGCAGCATCGCCCACTGCACATCCTCCGGCAGCGAGGTATTGCAGCCCTGGACATAGACTTCGTTGGTGGTCCAGCCCTCCGGTTCCAGGAACAGGCTATGGCGCTCCTTGTCCGCAAAGCGCACGATCTTGTCTTCAATGCTGGGGCAGTAGCGTGGCCCCACGCCATCGATTACGCCGCTAAAGAGCGGTGCCCGGTCCAGGTTCTCCCGGATTAGCTCATGGAACCGGGGCGTGGTATGGATCAGGTAGCAGGGCAACTGTGGACGCCAGCCATCGCGCATCGGATGCGGATAGACCGGCGCAGGTGGTCGAGTGAAGGGATGCGGCGGTGGGGTCGCAGCAACGGGTGCCGGGTAGCCGGTCTGTGGTAGCGGTTGCCCGGCAGTATGCTGCGTATTCGGGTTGGCATAATAGTGCCCAAAATAGAGCGGAACATGGCTGCCCAACTGGAGTTGCGTCTGGCTAAAGTCAATCGAGCGGGCATTGATGCGCGGCGGCGTGCCGGTCTTCAGCCGTACCAGCGGAAAGCCCAGTGAAGCCAGATCTTCGCCCAGCGCCACGGCGGGCACTTCCCCACTGCGTCCACCGCCCCAGGTGGCCTGACCAGTGATCAGCCGGCCCCGCAGGAATGTCCCGGTAGTCAAAACCAGCGCACGGGCATGGTAGGTCCAGCCGGTATGCGTAACCACCGCAAACGCTGTCGGCAGTTGCGTACGCGCATCAGATGTTGGTGGGAGCGCATCGCCACGCAGGGGCACGATCCGCTCAACCATCGCCTGCCGGATGTCGAGGTTGGGCGTTTCCTCCAGCGTCTCTTTCATTATCTGCGAATAGAGCCGCTTGTCGGCCTGGGCGCGCAGGGACTGCACCGCCGGGCCTTTACTCTCGTTGAGCAGGCGGATCTGAATCAGGCCGGCGTCGATAACCCGGCCCATCAACCCGCCCAGGGCGTCGATCTCGCGGACAATGTGCCCTTTGGCGGGACCGCCGATGCTGGGATTGCACGACATATGTGCAATCTTGTCCAGGTCGATGGTAAGCAGCAGCGTACGGCAGCCCATCCGCGCGGCAGCATAGGCCGCCTCACAGCCGGCGTGGCCCGCACCCACAACGATCAGGTCATAGGTTGTTGTAAACTCGTCACTCATGATGTATCGTAAGATTCAAGGAGCAGGGCGAAGTTCCAGGTTTTGCACCGTTCACTGTTCACCGCTGCAGGTTGAACCAATCTTATCCTCTCCAGTGTACTACGCCCACATCTGCCATTGTTGCCAGACCCGGCGCGGCGCGCATCACGATTGGCACAGTGTTAACCACCATCGCCGCCGTGGCAATATCGCCCTGGATACCGCCCTCGATCCGCATATGGATCGGCGGGTTGCCATCAATCTTGATCTCATCCCGGGGCTCGGTGGCCCCGACATACAACTGCAGGTCAAGGCGCAGCACTTCGCGGCTGTAGATCCGCCCGGTGACAATCTGGCGCACACCCGCCACCAACCCGGACTGGAGTTGCATCTGGGGCGTTACCACGGTCTGTTGAGCAATAATCGGCTCAATGCGATACTCAACATGCTCCAGTTGCCAGCCGAGCGAGCCGGCCAGCATGTAGAGCGACTCGTGCAGCCCAATGTGGCGCATACCACCTTCCTTAGACCGGGCGGCAAAGTCATCCGGTGTCAGGCCCACGCCAACCTGCCTGGGCAGCAGATCGTGCCGCCGGCTCACATCCGCAACCCGGATAACCTGCACGGCGCGCACCGTCGCACATGGAGCACTCAGGATCAACGGTAGCACGTCCATCGCATAGCCCGGATTAATCCCCGTTCCCAGGATGGAGATACCGTGCGCGCGGGCCAGTCGGTCCAGTTGTACGGCAGTTTGCGGTTGGGTTGCCCAGGGATAGGCCAGTTCGGGGCAGGTTGAGACGACCCTGATCCCGGCGTGGGCCAGGGCTTCCAGTTCCGGCAGCACCTGGGATAACGTCGGCGCGGTGGAATGCAGCGCAATATCCGGTTCGGTTGCCAGCGCTGCTTCCGCATCGTCGGTGACAATAATATCTGCCGGGGGGCCACCCAGCAGGTCGCCCATGTCATGTCCGGTCTTGGCCGGGTCGCTATCCAGCGCGGCGACAATCTGAATACCGGCGCGTTGTGCGGCCAGGCGGGCAATCCCCAGACCGACAGGCCCAAGACCGTAGCAGAGTACGCTGGTGGTCATACGGGACTCCTTCATCTCGTAGACTATGCTACGGTATCTTACCACATTCTTGCCGGGCGCTGTTGGCCCGCACGCCGGGCAACTCAAACATCGTGGGCCAGCGGGCGCATCATCGGTGTGGAGCGCACGCCGTGCGCGGTGGTTTCCGGCCCCTGTGGTCGAAATCCGAGCCGCTCGTAGATGGCAACGGCATAGGGTGAGGCATTGACCGTTATGCCGGTAAGATCGGGATGTTGCCGGCGGCAGAGATCCAGCGTCTGTTGGAGCAGGGCTTTGCTGATACCCTGCCCCTGAAACTGTCTCTCGACAAAGAGCAGCGAGATATGCCGGTAGGCGTGTATCTCAATCATTCCGACAATGCGGTGTTGCACCTGGGCAATCCGTACAACATAGTCGGCCCGCGACCGTGCGGCAAGTGAGCGTGGTTTGGCATAGCTCAGAAACGAGAGCACGCCCCTGCGCACAAAAGTCGGGGCAACGAGTTGATTGAAGACCCGCGTGACCAGGTCGCTGACGGCGTGTTCTTCGCCAGGTTGCATAAAACGGTAGGTGGGCGTTTCGTTCATCGCGCAATCATTCGGCATCAGATAGTATCCAGGGTTGAATAAGCGTTCGCATCTGCGCTGTTTCACGCGCATCAGCGTAGATAGAAAATGGCCGGTAACGGGCTGTCGGCGGTGACGCTTCCGTTGCATCCGCATCAAGGAGCGCTAACATGGTTGTCTGCGCACCTGTATCCTTCCCGATCTCCTTCGGTTTGTTGACATAATCTCCCGTCCGCTCGGCTCCCTGAAAAAAGCGGCGCAGGGTTGTCGTGATCGCTTCGGGGCTATTGTCAATACCAATCCAGCGCCGCCCCAGATTTTCCGCAACGGCTAACGTTGTCCCAGATCCGGAAAAACAGTCAAGGACGATATCGCCAGGATTTGAAGACGCCTGAATGATCCGTTCCAGCATTTCCGGATTCTTCTCGGTAGGATATCCGGTTATCAACACATTTTGATTACGATCATCACGAAAATCATACCAGATATCCTGAACGGGGACACCCGCACTGGCATCCAGATAGATTTTCCGACGAGGATTACCCGTAGGCGACCAGTAGATCTCGCCACGGGCATCCATCTCATCCAGCGTCTTCGGTGGATACTGTCAGTGTTTGCCCGGTGGCGGTGCCATACCGCGCCAGGGTTGGCCGGTTTCGCCATTTCTGACGCCGGGTGCATGCACCGGAACTTTTTTGTAACGTCGGCCGGTGCCTGCTTCGACGCAGGTATACTCTTTCCTGGCCCGCTGAGCCGTCCAGGTTTCGACGGACCTGTTCCAGATATAGGTATCAGACTTTGTGTAAAACAAAATATAAGCGAAAGTTCCGGGTGCCAAAAACCTCATCCATGACGACCTTGATATGAAATGCCATATTTTCGTCGAGATGAACATAGATAGAGCCATCATCGGCTAACAGTTCCCGCAATAAAATGAGCCGCCGGCGGATAAACTCGATATAATTTGCGCCAATCAGCAGATCCTGGTAGGCATCCGTCTGTGAGCGGGACTGAAATACGCTGTTTGTGGCAAAAGGTGGATCAATGTAGATTAACTTTACCTTGCCCCGGATCGTACTGGAGGGCTGCCAGGATCGCTATGTTGTCGCCATAGTACAATCGGTTCAGCCCAGGATTATTTTCCGGCCAGAGCAGGGCGCATTCAGCCGGTGGTGTTGCCAGGACTGCCTGCTCGGTTCCTTTGCCCTCATACTGTAACGTAACCTGGGTCTTCTGCGACTGAGTACCGGACTCTGCTCCTACGGTCTGGTTCCATTTTGCTTTGGAGTTGCCGGTTGCCATATATTAATCCTCTTTTGCTGTTAGCCAGTTCAGTGTGATTCGATCCGGGACCATACGAAGGGTTGTTATCATGACTTTTCCATTCCAACTCTGTTCTAATCCGGCATAGTCATTCCAGATAGAGCCAGGCAGCAGTCCCGGTCCATCGTTCAGGAAAATGACTTTCGTAGGTAGTTGGTGTTGCCCAGCATATGACAGAATCTCCCGCGCACAATCGCGATAGCCTCCCGTGCGATCATCTTCCTGGGCTCCCCCTCGATCAGAGTCGTAACGGGCAAGTCCGACAGCCAACACCGTGCTTTTGTCCTGATTATAGATAACAAAGTCAACCGGACGTGTGCTATTGGGATAATCGGTGAATACTTCGCCAAGCAAAATATCTCTACCGGCACGCTCTGGTCCGGCAATTGGTAAGTCGGGAAAGTGTGACCTGAAGAGATTGAAAAAGCGTTCAGTTAAATCATAGCCCTTCTTGCCCCGATCTTTGTATTCCCAAAGCAAAGCACACAGTGGTTCATCTGGGATAGGGCGACTGGAAAATGCCTTTTGTACTTCCTGGATGGGACGGAACTGATACTTGTAATTAGCACAAATCTGTGAGGCCTGGGTCTTCTGCTTAAGCATCAACTGGTGTACCCGGGCTGACATAGCGCTTGAAGACGCGCGAAAGTTGTATCCGCATCCAACTCTCGTGAATATCAGCGATTTGTAAGAAAAGCCGTTCCGACGACTCTGAAGTTCGCATAAGTTGCCCAAAAAGTTCGAGGACGGGAGCATAGAGCAGGCAGGCATCCTTCAGAATGTCGGGATAGAATTCACCAGAAGCCGGCGTAATCCAGTTATGCGCATCCTGTTTGTAGTCCGCGAAGGTCGTTCGCATTGCTGGAAGTTCCGACATCGTTGCCTCCACATAGTAGCACAAACATGTTGTACCTGCAAGCGTGTATCGTGTCTCAGCAACATGATCTTTCGCGCAACTATTGTACCAGCTTTGCTTCCCCAACCGGGCAGCACCTGGGATGCGCGTTGTGCATATCCCAGGTGCTGTCCGGTGTTAGCTCTGTTTTGCAGTGTGTGCCTGGCTGACGGCTAGTCGCCCGGTGCGGGAGCGACCTGCGGTGCTTTGCGCACATCCGGCAGATCTTCCTTTTCCCGTTCCCGGGCCTCGGTGATCTCGATGTGGTAGAGTTCTTCCTTGAGCCCCTCGTACAGGCTGTAGCACATGATGACGAGCACAACCGCGAAGGGCAACCCCGTGGTAATCGCGGCGGTCTGGAGGGCGGTCAGGCCGCCGCCGATCAGCAGCACCGCCGCACACAAACCTTCCATGATTGCCCAGAAGATCCGCTGCGGTACCGGC
The DNA here is from genome assembly GCA_034437035.1 of Chloroflexaceae bacterium. GTDB lineage: Bacteria > Chloroflexota > Chloroflexia > Chloroflexales > Chloroflexaceae > CAKZQX01. The sequence goes on along the minus strand of DAOTUI010000087.1, from coordinate 25,640 downwards.
GAGTCCAGTTTGCCCCCGGACGTCAGGTGATCAACCACCAGTGAGCCCGAGTCGGACGAGGTGACAAAGAAGATCGTTACCAGCAGAATTCCGATCATCGAGGTAATGCCGGTCAGCGGGAAGTTCTCCAGCATCACAAACAGGGCTGTCGCCACATCTTCCTTGACCACAGTGGCAAGATCGGTGCCGGTTGATTGCAGCCAGAGTCCGGCTCCCCCGAAGGTTGCCATCCAGAGGAACGAGAGCAGGCTGGGAATAACCATCACGCTGATGATAAAGTCGCGCACAGTGCGGCCCTTAGAGACGCGGGCAATAAACATCCCAACAAAGGGCGACCAGGAGATCCACCAACCCCAATAGAAGATGGTCCACGCGGTCTGCCAACTGGTACCCTCTGCGCCGACGCCGTGAAACGTTTCAACCCAGAAGCTCAGGCGCGGCAGCGAGGCAATGTAGTAGCCCAGATTCTGGGTGAAGGCACTGAGGATATAAACTGTTGGGCCAACGAAGAGCAGGAAGACCAGAAATGCACCGGCCAGATACATATTGGCGGTACTCAGGTTTTTGACGCCCTTGTCCAGCCCGGCAACGACCGACAGCGTTGCCATGCCGGTGATAATCGCAATCAACATCACAGAGAACCAGGTGGCGGTGGACGTGCCAAACAGGAAGTTCAGCCCGGCGGCCACCTGCTGCACGCCAAAGCCCAGCGATGTTGCCAGCCCAAACAGGGTTGCCAGCACCGATAGAATATCGATGATATTCCCCCAGACGCCATAGATCCGATTTCCCAGGATGGGATAAAAGACCGAGCGGATGGTCAGGGGTAGCCCCCGGTTATAGGCAAAGAAGGCCAGCGCCAGCGCGACCAGGGCATAGATCGCCCATGGATGGACTCCCCAGTGAAAATAGGTTGTGCCCATTGCGGCCTGGGCTGCATCGGGGGTACCCGCCAGGACACCAAACATTGGTGAGGGATCGGTATAGTGGTATATCGGCTCGGCCACGCTCCAGAACATCAGGCCAATCCCCATACCCGCGCTGAGCAGCATGGCATACCAGGCAAACCGGCTAAACTCCGGCTGGGCGTCCTGGCCACCAATGCGAATCGTGCCCAGCTTGCTGAAGGCAAACATTGCCAGAACGATAATAAACAGATTGGTCGCCAGAATATAAAACCAGCCGAAGGTGTTGCCAATGCCATTCAGGATCCAGTCAAAGAAGCTCTCGGCCTGGTTCGAAAAGATCAGCGTCCCGCCGATAAACAGGAGCAGTAATATGGCCGATGCGATAAAGACCGTCGGTTGCAGATCAAAACCATAGCCGACCCAGTTGTTCTCCCCCGGCTCATGCTTTGCGGCTTCGTCATAGTAGGCAACCTCCGGCTCAATCTGGAGGCCATAAAACGGCTTCCGCTCTTGAATCGCTTTGCGGCGTTCTGCCTCCGACCAGCGGCGAAATTGTTCCAGCGCCTTCCGTTGTTGGGTTGCGTCAAGTTTTTGGGGCATTGTTTCTTCTCCTTCCCAATGTAATAATCAATCGTCCCAAATCGTTCATCCATTTCCTACGTTATGTTCTGATGGAATACCGGCGCAAAACAAAGCATGCCTAGGGCGCAGCTACGCCAGGTAACTGCACACGACAGCGGCGGTGCCATCGGATGAGCCAACCCATGTCGGCCCGTGAACCACAAACCTCTCGGCAGGGGGGATGGTTATAGAATACCACACTTGTCCCGGTCTGCACAAATTTGCGGGCCACAACTGGTGCAAAAGTCGGGCGAAACTGTGGCATGGGGACCGCTGCCATTGGTATGCTTCTGGTAATGCGGTTCTCATATACTCGTTCTGTCCACTGGTCGTACTGCCGACCAGCCATGGGTCCGTAGGCGTTGTCGTCATACACTATGCTAAGGAGGCATTCCATGTCCGAGGTTCCCACCATGCCCACCGCGGTATCCCCCAAAAAAGGTGGTCGCGGCCTGATGATCGGTCTGATTGGTGGAGGGGTGGCGCTGCTGATAGTTGCGGCGCTGGTTGCCGTAGTCGTCTTTGCTAGTGGGATGTTGTTTTCCCGCCCCGGTAGTATTCCGCAACTGGTCGGTGCCGACACGCAGTTTTATGCCACGATTACCCCGAATCTGAGCGATCTGCCCAACATCCAGCAACTTCAGTCGGCCTATCCTGACCTATTTATCGACCAGGATGCATCTGCGTCCAACCAGGAATTGGAGGAGGTGCTGGGCGTTAGCTTTGAAGCGGACATCATGCCCTGGATCGGCCCCGAAATGGCGGTCGCGGTCAGTGGCGTTGACCCCACGCTGGTGTCCCCCACTGCACCGGATAGCCAGATGATGGAAGAACTGGCCCGCGAAGCAGAGCTTGCGATTATCCTGACTGCGCGCGATGACGCGCAGGCCCAGGCATTCCTGAACAAGCATCGCGCTCACCGCGAGGCACAGGGCCAGACGTTTGATGAAGCCAACCGTAATGGCGTCAACATTTATACCCAGCAGGCGGCAGAGAACCGCCCTGATGCCGCGTTTGCCGTCATACCGGGTTATGTGGTCTTTGCCAACAACCCCGCAATGATCCAGGCCATGGCGGAGCGTGATCCGGAAGGTAGCGATACGCTGGCGAGCAATGCGCGCTTTAACCTGGTGAAGGCCAACTTGCCGGATACCGCCGTGGGGTATGTCTTCGTCGATGGTATGGTGATGCAGGACTGGTCGCAGACGGCGCTGGACGAGGCGCTGGCAACCATGCCGCCGGCACAGGCGCAGCAACTCCAGCAGCAGATGCAGAGTGTCGCGGCATTGCAGGGGCTGGGGCTCTCCATGTCTGTGCTGTCTGACGGCGTGCAGTTTGACTCGATTGGCGTGATGGATCTGAGCAAACTGGATGCGGACGCAATGGCCCAGGTCGAAGCCCTCCGCGAGCCGGTGGATGCGGCCCGGCTGCAGAATATCAGTGACGAGGCGGTGGCCCTGATGACCTTCAAGATACCGGCGACATTTAAGGAGCAGATCTTAACGTTGGCGAACCCGACCGACGATCCGCAGATGCTGGTCGGGTTTGAGCAGCAGCTCGGGTTCGACCTGGAACGCGATCTGCTGGACTGGCTGGCGGGCGATGTGTCGCTGGTCCTCCTGCCGGGAACGGAACTTGCCGGTACGCTCGCTCCCGTGACGGGCTACATCGCGCTGACCCCGCAGGATAAAGCGGTGGCCGCGGCGGGAATGGAAAAGGTCGGCCCGGCACTGGAGTTGTTCCTGGGCATGCCGCTTGAAAGCGAAACCATTGTCGGCACGACCTGGTCGTTCATGCCCGATCCCGCCAGTGGTGAGCCGATGGCCGGGTATGGCTTTGTTGCGGATGACTTTGTGATTGCCGTCGGCGCGGATGCAATGGCGGCGGTGAGCAGTGGCAAGGATGCCCCCATCACCAACGACCCGACCTTCCAGGCGGTCCAGAGTAAACTGGCTGATCCGAATGGTGGCCTCTTCTATGTCAACATGACCAATGCCAGGACGGCCATGGATCTGGGTGGTATGGGCAGTGCCGACCCTGAGACGGATGAAATCCTCACCCCGATCAAGGCTGTCTCGGCGGCCGGTGATCCGGGTGTGGACGAGCAGGGTATCGCGCGCGCGCGCCTATTTGTCTACATCAGCGAGTAGGGCGGCACTTTACTTCAGCGCAAACTCATGTTATAACAAAAGAGCGTGGTTCAGGAAACCTCTGATCCGCGCTCTTACACGTTTTTTCAGGGGCTGATCCGCGTGATTAGCCCCTATTTAGAGTGCCATGCAAACACTTACCGATCTGCGAATTGAACTGGCCAATTTACCGGCACTAACGAACCTGACCGCGGCGCTGACTCCCGGCAGGTCCGGCCGGCTGCGGGTTGCGCCCCTGCCGACAGCGGGCCGTACGCCGGTTGTGGCGGCACTGGCAACGCGCTACTCCGTGCCGCTGCTCTACCTGGTCGGCAGTCCGGATCAGGCACTGCGCACTACCGCCGATCTGCGCGAATGGCTTGATCCGGACCAGGTGCTGCTCTACCCGGCGAATGACACCATGCCCTACGAGCATATGTCGCCCGGTATCGACATCCTCAGCCGGCGCCTGCGGGTGCTGCAGATGCTGGCCGCCTTACGTGCAGCGACGCCTGGCTCGCAGGTTGCCACGCCGGTTATTGTTGCGCCGGTCCAGGCGCTGTTGCAGCCCACGCTGACACCGGCGGAGCTATCCGCCGCTACGGTAGATCTGCAGCAGGAGGCGGTCCAGTCACAGGAGACGCTGCTTCGCCGCTGGATCGATCTGGGCTACCGGGTTGCGCCGACCGTGGAGGAGCCGGGCGAGGTTAACCGGCGCGGCGGGATTGTCGATATCTGGCCCCCCGCCGACGAACAACCGCTGCGGATCGAGTGGTTTGGTGATGAGATCGACAGTCTGCGCCGCTTTGATCCCCAATCCCAGCGGAGCGAGATGCGGCTGGAGGCGGCCACCGTCGGTCCACCGCACGAGATACCGCTCTGGCGACAGGCATTGGCGCTGGCGCGACTGGCTACCCTGGATGTGGATGGACTGCGGCGCGAGGCGCGTGACGAGTGGGATCATAGCCTGGTCCATCTGGAACATGGCGAGCCATTCGCGGGCCGTTTATTCTACGCGCCATTCTTTCGGGCTGCGGAGGAGCAGCCGGAGATGGGTGATCATGCGAATGGCGCGACTCGGCCCCAGTCGCCAACCCTGCTCGACCACCTGCCCGCCGGGGCGGCGGTGGTGTGCAGTGAGGCGGTGCTGCTGGCGCAAACCGCAGCCGAGTTTCACGATCAGGCTGAGGAGCAGCGCGAAACCCTGAGCGCGGCGGGTGAGTTGCCGCCCGCATTCCCACGGCCCTACCTGCTCTGGGAGGAACTGCTGCCGCCCGTCGGGTTCTGGGCGGCTCCGTCCGGTCCAGGTGACATGCCGGCTCCCGCCGGGGATCTGCGGCTGGTTGATCTCAGCAACAATGAAGACCTGGATACATCTGGGGAGGGCGTCGTTGCCGGCAGCCCGGTTTATACCTTCGACATGCATTTTGCGCCGGCCGATCTGTTCGGGGGGCAACTGCGCCGGCTGGTTAAAGATATTGTTGCGCGGTTGCGTGCCGGCGAGCGGGTGATCGTCGTCTCGCCGCAGGCGGCCCGGATGCAGGAACTGGTGGCGGAAGCGTTTGCCCGGGGTGACAAACCGCAATCGCAGGATGATGGTCATCAACCGGGCCAGGATGTGGAAGATCCGGCCGCGCGCGTTTCGCCTCCGGCAAACTTCCTGGTGATCCATGGCTCGCTGGATGCAGGCTGGCGGCTGCCGGAACTGGGGTTGACGCTCTACACCGACAGTGAGATCTTCGGCTGGCGGCAGCGACGCCCCCTGAGCGAGCGCCGGCGCCGCAAGGAACGTTCGGCCGATGAGCGGGCGGCATTTCTGCGCGGGCTGAAGGAGGGCGATTATGTGGTCCATATCGAGCATGGCATCGCCGTCTACGAGGGACTGCTGCGCCGGAGCGTGGGCGGGATCGAGCGAGAGTATCTCAGCCTGCGCTATGCCGCCAATGATCGGCTGTATGTGCCGGTTGATCAGGTTGACCGGGTGGCGCGCTACATCGGTGCGGGCGACGCGGCTCCGCAACTGACCCGGCTGGGTACGCAGGAGTGGGAACGCGCCAAGCGCAAGGCCCGCGCCGCCGTCCAGGAGCTGGCGAATGATCTGCTGGAGTTGTATGCAAAGCGCCAGTTGAGCGAGGGTCATGCGTTCAGTCCGGATAACGAGTGGCAGCGCGACCTGGAAAATGCCTTTCCTTACATCGAAACCGATGATCAGTTGCGTGCGCTGACCGAGGTCAAACAGGATATGGAGCAGACGCAGCCGATGGACCGGCTGATCTGTGGTGATGTCGGTTTCGGCAAGACCGAAGTGGCCCTCCGGGCCGCGTTCAAAACGCTCCAGGACGGCAAGCAGGTTGCGGTTCTGGTGCCGACAACTGTGTTGGCGCAGCAGCACTATGACACCTTCACCCGCCGTATGGCTTCCTTCCCGGTGGATGTGGAGATGCTCTCGCGGTTTCGTTCAACAAAGGAGCAGACCGCGATCTTGCAGCGCTTGATACGCGGGAATGTTGACATAATTATTGGTACCCACCGGCTGCTCTCTAAAGATGTCCACTTCAAAGACCTGGGCCTGGTGATTGTGGACGAGGAGCAGCGCTTCGGGGTGCGCCACAAAGAACGCCTGAAGCAACTGCGCGCGCATGTGGATGTGCTGACCCTGACGGCCACCCCGATTCCGCGCACGCTGCACATGTCGCTGGCGGGCATCCGCGACCTGAGTGTGATTGACACACCGCCCCCGGATCGTGTACCGATCAAGACCTATGTTGCGCCCTACGAAGATCAGTTGGTGCGTGATGCCATTCTGCGCGAGATCGACCGGGGCGGGCAGGTCTACTTTGTCCACAACCGTGTGCAGAGCATCTACCATGTGGCAACCCGCCTGCGCCATCTGGTGCCGGAAGCGGATATCGGCGTGGGGCATGGGCAACTGGACGAGCGCCGGCTTGAGAAGGTGATGCTCGATTTCTTCAGCGGCAAATATGATGTCCTGGTCTGCACAACAATTATTGAGAGTGGCCTGGATGTGCCTAACGCCAACACCATTATTATCGACGATGCGACGATGTATGGTCTGGCACAGCTCTACCAACTGCGGGGGCGGGTGGGGCGCAGTGCCAATCGTGCCTATGCCTACCTGCTCTACAAGCGCGAGTGGCGTATGACTGAGGAGGCCCAGCAGCGGCTTGAGGCGATCCAGGAGGCGACCGAGCTGGGCGCGGGGTTCCGGATTGCCATGCGTGACCTGGAGATTCGCGGAGCGGGTAATCTGCTGGGTGCGGAACAGAGCGGGCATATTGCCGCCGTCGGGTTTGATCTCTACTCGCGCTTGCTGGAGCAGGCGGTGAAGCAGATGAAGCAGGGTCTGCATGAACAACAAACCCGGCAGCGGGAAGAACAACCCGAGGAAGGGGCGGCGAACGAGGCAGCCCTGTCCGCAGTGCTGCAGTCGCCGGGTGCGCCCCGGGTCAACGAGAAGGTGCTGGTCAGCCCGCTGGTCACGCTGGATCTGCCGTTAACAGCCTATCTGCCGGAGGAGTATATCGCTGATGACCAGGTACGCCTGAGCGTCTACCAGCGCATGGTTGATGTGCCGGCTCCCGACGAGGTGCGTTCGCTGCGCCAGGAACTGCGCGACCGGTTTGGTGAGCCGCCCGAACCGGCGGCCCATCTGCTGACCTGGCTGCGGATCAAGGCGCTGGCGCTGAATGCGGGGGTAAACTCGGTCATCACCACCGGCGAGGAGTTTATCATTCGGCTGCCGGTTGTGAGCGATGCCGAGCGCGACCGGCTGCGGCGGCGCTTTGGACGTGACAAAAGCATCCGAGTTGGCCCGCAATTTGTGCGACTGGACCGCCGTCTGCTCGGTGATGCCTGGGTTGAGAAACTGACCGAGGTGCTGGAGGTGCTGGGGCGGGATACGCCGGCACCACCGTCAACAGCTTCCCGGCAGGCCCGCGCATCTGATACCGATTTGTTTTCACAGCCACAGCGAACACAGCGGAGGCAGAGGTGATGAACGGGAATATGCAGCTTTGGTTGGACTGCAAAAGGGTGCGGCGGACTGCTTGCTGGAAACAGTCCGCCGTGTGGGTAGGGGAGGTCTCTGTGTGTGACCTGGATTTGGAGGTTGCGCAGTGGCAACTCAATGCGTTATGTTACACGGCACAGGGAATGGTACGGTTGACCTCTTCAGGTCGCTCACCAGGGCCGGGCGTGTTGTAAGCTGTCATGCCAATCGGCTTGATCGCGCCGTTGACCAGGTAACTGACCCGTTCGCCAATGGTTGTAGCCCGGTCGGCCACCCGTTCCAGCGCGTGGATAATATCGAGCAGATCGACAATTGCTTCGACATGCTGCGGATTCTTGCGCGCCAGTTCAATAAGTTCAGCCCGCAGGTGGCTTTCATACTCGTCCATGCGCTGATCATTTTGTTCCAGGCTAAGGGTACACTCGCCATCCCGATTGAGAAACGCCTCCAGGCTGGTGTGGAGCATCTGCCGGGCGAGTGCTGCCATCTCAAACAGTTCCGGTGACGGCGTTACCAGTGATGAACGCACCGTCATCCGCTCAACCCGCAACGCAATAGCACAGGCATAATCCCCAATATGTTCCAGTTCGGCGGCGATTGCCTCGGCAGTATTGAGGAAACGCAGATCGCCCGCGACGGGTTGCTGTGTTGCCAGCAACGAGAGGGTTTCTTCTTCCAATACATGCCGGGCATAGTTAATCTGTACATCATCCTGAATAATCCAGGACGCAGTCAAACCATTCTGGGTTGCCAGACTCTTTATTGTTCTACTCAGGGCTTGCTCGACCATGCTGCCCAGTCGTAGGAGATCCTGACGTAAACTTTCGATCTGGTGGTCGTAGCGCGTGCGTCCCATAACCTTCACTCCTCTTGATAATCGTCTATGCTCCAGCGCTACAACGACGGATGGGGCAGTGCCAAAGCTCTATTTTTCTGTCCGCTGATGTTGGTTCTTACGCTTGTTTTCTGGCCTGAATTGCTTGATGTAGAACTACATCAAGCAGATTTTGTCCTGCCACCAGGCGTAGCGCTGATCGCCGCTGACCAGTCGCGCTGCCTGGTGGCAAGTATATACACACAAAAGTCGTTGGGCACACCCACGACTTTCGTGATCCCAGGAAGCTACTGCGATGGTGCTACGGTAACGGGGCTCACTTCCGTATTGGAATACTGTGCAGTTCATCTCCGTTCTGTCGGTACTTCATGCTCTGTGATACTGGCGATATAATCCAAAAGCTTTGTACATAAATCCGTCTGTTATATATCCGGTGGATAGCGCTCTGTCGTATGGTATACAACCGGATGTTCTCACTATGTGTCAACCCTGGTCCATAGTATGCAATGGTGCGGTAATCCACATCAATATTAGAGAGTCGCCAGTGGTCTTATTCTCTTGGTGTACGAACTGCTGTATCTGGTTCAATTCTAGCAGAAACATTATAGGTGAACAATCGGGGAAACCCTGAAAGCAGTATAGGGAAGACCTGAAATAGCAGCAGGATGCCGCCAATCGACGCAATCCGGGCAAACAGACCAGGTTTTTGGAGCAGCCTTTCTCAGGATTTCCCCGATTGCTCAATGGCCGTTCTCTTTGTACACTATAGACAGATTGAAGATTCGATGCCGACTTATGCCAGTAAGTTAATTAATAAAGTTTCTAAACGGCAAAAGCCTGCTCTGGCGGGAACACGGAATGGTTATGTTCCGGTGTAAGTCGTATGCATGTTGTCGATAATGTATCCTGCCGGCATACGCATATCTCCATCTTCCGGCATGCTTTTTGTGGTATGCCAGGCGCAGTGGTATCAGACTGCGCGTGCAGGTGCTTCGTTTGTGGGAAAGCGTGTAACAGATGCAGAGCCAATCATTGAGTATAAGTATGACCGCATTTCGTATTCTGCTGGTAGACAATAGTCCCGATTTTCTGCGTTCAGCGGCCCGCTTCCTGGCCAGTGATCCGCAGGTTGTCATTGTCGGGCAGGCAGAATCAGGCCACGATGCGCTGAACCGGATCGCCCGTCTGCATCCTGACCTGGTCTTGATCGATATCTCAATGCCGCATATGAATGGACTGGAAGCAACCCGGTTTATCAAGGCCCGGCCTGATGCGCCGCGCGTCGTTGTGCTGACCAACTATGACACCGTTGATTATCGTGCTGCGGCCACAGCCGCCGGTGCCGACGGCTTCATTGCCAAGTCGGAGTTTAGCACGCAGGTTTTTCCACTGCTTTATGAGTTGCTTGATACGGTAATAACGGCGTTACCTACACCCGGCGTGCGTAACTATATGCGCATTGTCCGGGAATAGTTGTAAGTTTAAGTTCGTTAAGAGTACGCATTACGTGGTCGCTGAGTAAGCGGTAGTGTAGACTTCTTGTGAAAAAAGATACAAAGCATACCATGCTGACGCATGCCAGGATCGTCTTCATAGGTTTACACGTCTGATTTAGTTGGCTACCGCGTAATGCATGTTAATAACCAGACCAGTGCCGGTTTTGGCAGCGCTGCAAAACAAGAGACGGGACAGGCGTATGGCAGAATGTCCACCACAACCAAAGCAAACCGATGAGTTAGCCCATCCGCGCGGCACGGCGCGCAAGCAGCTTGAGCAATCCCTTGAGCGCGCCCGCGCCAATCTGACGACCTGGGTAAGTGAGTTAGAACAGCGTATCCAGGAGATTGATCTGCTGAGCGAAATGGATGATTGGCTCCAGACCTGCCGTACAACCCCGGAAGTTGTTACGGTCTTCACCCATTTTATGCATCAACTTTTTGGTACGGAAGCAGGTGCCCTCTATCTCTTAAGTTCCACGCGAACCCCCGTGAACCCGGTAGCGGTCTGGGGGGCGCTTTCGCCTGCCGAGTGGGGGCCGCTCTCTTGCCGATGCTGGGTGTTGCGGTCACAGGTTGCGCAGATGTCGGCGGCAAATAATTTTGTGCCACGCAACGCGGTTCGCAATAGTCTCCTGCCAACAAACTATCTCTGTATACCTATTCCGGTGCGTGGAACCGTTATGGGCATGCTTCAGATCCGTAGTGTTCCAACCGATACATTGCCTGATGAACGGGTAGTGTCGGAGTATCTGTCGGAGTCCAAGCAGCGTCTGGCGCTGGCAGTGGCTGAACTGATTGCGCTGGCACTGGAGAATCTGCATCAACCCGACATAAACGGTAGCACGTACCGCGAGACGGCGGTATACCAACCGTACTGACCGGGCAGATCTCTGTCCGGGAAAGCGGCTATCGGGTTGGGCCGAAGGAGATACATACATGCTCCCGTCATCTATTCGTGTACTGATTGTGGACGACCATACGATTGTGCGCCGGGGTATTCGTACGCTCCTTTCGATTGAAGGTGATATTGATGTCGTGGGTGAAGCCGGGCATGGCGGCGAAGCTATTACGCTGACCACTGCGTTGCAGCCGGATATTGTGCTGATGGATTTGGTGATGCCCCAGGTTAGCGGTATCGAAGCGACCTACCGGATTACCCGGCAGCAGCCCAACACTCGGGTGCTGATCCTGACCAGTTTTGCCGCTCATGATAAGCTGTTTCTGGCGTTTAAGGCGGGCGCTGTCGGCTGTTTGCTAAAGGATGCCACCCCGGTTGTGCTGGCGGAGACGATCCGTCAGGCATATAATGGTGAGGCATCGCTTGATCGGGCTATTGCTATCCGCATTTTACAAGATTTTTCGGGCATTATAAATCAGATGACACCAGCTATTGCGCTTACCCGCCGCGAAATGGATGTTCTGATGCTCCTGGCGCAGGGCCACCGCAACAAGGCGATTGCAGACCTGCTCGCAATCTCGGAGCGCACCGTTCGCGCGCATATTACCCATATTCTGCAAAAACTGCACCTCACCAGCCGGACGCAGGCAGCAATGTATGCGCTACGTGAGGGGTTGGCTTCCCTCGATCATTCCTCCCACAACTGACAATTGATACGAGTTATGCGGTCCTTGACCCGGAAGACCGTTGGGCCTCCGGCAAGGCGGAAGATTCCCGTTCTTTTGCACAAAAAAATTCACCAGGTGAATTTTTTTGTGCAAAAGATAAAAACGTACCAGGCTGCCGCAGGTGAATCCGGCTTGTGTTTGGTCAGCCCGCCAGTTTAAATGTTAAGACATCGTTCAAATACACTTGACAGTTTACATTCGGTAGTGCCGCCTTATGAATTTTGGAATTTTAATCCGGACATCGCTGATCGGGAGTCCCGGCTTCAGTCGGATCGGGCTTGCCCTTCAGTATGCCGCAGTCTCGGCAGGCATCCACCGGCTGAAGCCGGGATTCCAGGTCATTTCATATCCGGACTATTTTTTCAAACTTCATCAGGCGATTCCCGGCCGGCCCCACCGCCTGAAGGCGGCACGACGAAGTGTCAATCGCTCATCACCAATTTTGAACGATTCCTAACCGCGTAACGCGTGTAACTGATAGAACCTGGCGCACAAACCATCGAGAACCTGTCTGAAGAGGTCGTCGTTGTCGTAGATCATGCTGGAAGCGTGACACTCACACCGTCGCGCTGGAAGCGCGATCTACGGGACAGGGTGCTGCGCCGACGATAGACCCATGTGAACCCCGTTTCCGACAATCTCTGAGCGGGCACTCCGACAGAGATATAATCGAAGCGTCCGGGCCGGCGGATACGCTGCTGCGCATCCTTATGGCACCTCTGGCCGCGACTTCTTTCCCGCTCGGCATCTCCACTAAATGTTGTAGTGCTTCTGTCACAATTGTTGTGGGTCCGGGTTCCCCTGGCGCTCTTTTTTACTGAGTCAAGTTCATCACTCCACCGATGACAGGTGGGCCGGATATCCGCTAGGCTAGAGGTATCAGGGGATTATGCGTCAGTCTGGACCAGGGAAAGGTATCGCCGTGAGCGCGGAACAGTATATACGGGTGCTGATAGTTGATGATCAGCAGTTCGCGCGCCAGGGTCTGAGCGCGTTACTTGCGATCTGGCCGGAAGTGCAAGTGGTCGGAGAGGCCGGCAATGGGCGTGAAGCTGTGTTGTTGACCGAGACGGTGCAGCCGGATGTTGTGCTGATGGATGTCCGGATGCCGCTAATGGATGGCATCGCCGCGACCTGGTTTATCAAACATCAGTGGCCCGCCATTCGCGTTATTGTGTTGACGCTCTATGGCAATCATCGCAATGATGCCCTGCGCGCCGGAGCTGATGCCTTTCTGATTAAGGGATGTCCAACGGAGGAACTGGTTGATGCCATCTTCCCTCAGTCTGTATCCCGGCTCAGCGAACCGTCGTGTGAGCACAGGTCGGGGTAATGCCGGTTCATTTCTGGGCGATCTGGTGAAAGGAGGAAGAGTTTCTGCTCGGTGTTGAGCAGGAAACGCAAGGGAGCAGCAGAATGATAGTTAAACGTACCGATACGGCTGATTGGGTTCATGTTACGTTTTCTCTGCCTGCGGCAATCTGGGCTGACTCGATCTATCTTGTCGGTGACTTTAACGATTGGCGGCCGACGGCCATGCCACTGCACCAGAGCGAGGAGGGATGGAGCACAACCCTTGAGTTCGCCGCCGGTCAGGTCTACCGTTATTACTATCTGATCAATGGTGTGGAACAGATGAACGATTGCCACGCCGATGGGTATGTGCCGTTTGGCGATGATAAAGATATTGCGATTGTTGATACCCGTACGCTGGAGCAGGGATTAGCAGTCGAAGAACCCGGCGGATGGGCGCTGGCGGTAAATATGGAGAATAGACACACATAGGACAAAGAACAAACACGGTGTTTGATAGTTACGCAACAGGCGTGCTTTGTTCCGGGTTTCTTTATGCTGTGTGCTCTATAGGTAGCGTTACCATCGCTGATGTTTCCTGAATGGTAGTAGCGCAGATGGATATCTTTTCCGCTACTTTAGCAATGATCCCGCATCCGGCCTGATCTGTACCGTGTGAGGACAACTGCGTTGCCGGAGCGGGTATACGATGTCAACTGATGTCTCAATGAGGAGGCTTCCTATGAAAACAGTTCTTGTTCCACTGGACGGCTCGGCGATTGCCCGGCAGTCCCTGCCCTATGCGCAGATGTTGGCGACACTGCTGTCAGCCAGGATTCATCTGCTGCGGGTGATCTCCGATGTCGATCGCGACCATATGTTGTCCAGCGAATCGCTGCTGTTGTACGATATGGGTCATGCGCGGGAGATGGCCCACGAGCGTACACAGCGGGTCTGGGCGATGCTTCAGGAGCATGCGGTGACATACCTCGAAGTGCAGGCGCAGCCGCTCCGTCATGCCGGGTTTGATGTGACGACGGAGGTGCGCATTGGTATGCCGCCTGAACAGATCGTCCAGGTTGCCGCGCGCGAGTCGGTTACGCTGATGGTGATGGCAACCCACGGCTACAGTGGTCTGCGGCGCTGGGCGCTGGGCAGTGTCACTGATAAAGTTGTTCAGACCACGGCAACGCCGGTGTTTGTTGTGCGTAGCACGGAAACGGAACTGACCGAACCGGTGTATCTGAAACGGCTGATGGTTCCGCTGGATGGCTCGGAACTCTCCCGGCAGGCGCTACCATGCGCGCTGGAACTGGCAACCTGCGCCCATGCTGAACTGCTGTTGCTGCGGGCAATGGGACCACGCCTCCAGGAGTTTTATGAAGTCGGGAGCATATCGGGGCAGGCGGTGCCGCTCTATAACCAGGTGCAGTGGACCGAGCAGCGCCGGCAGATGACCCGCGATCTGGATGCGACGGCGGGTAAACTGCGCCACTACGATCTGCCCATCGCTACCCATGTGATGGATGGCTATCCCGCCGAGGTGATTGTTGATGAGGCCGCTCGACATAATGTTGATGCGATTGTGATGGCGACCCATGGATATGGCGGGCTCCAGCGCTGGGCGCTGGGCAGCGTCGCCGACAAAGTGCTGCATGCAACTACAACACCGCTGATCCTGGTGCATGCTCACGCGGGTGACCATTGATACAGCGTAAGTAGTACCTCTGTTTGAATTACGCAGGGAGGTCTGGACCGCGAACGTCACGAAAGATTGTGAAAAACACGAAATCGGTGCGGCGACACAGTCGTTACCATTTGTTCCGCGGCTTGCGCCCGTTTTGTGTTCTTCGCGGTCCAAACCTCCTTATTTCGATCATGCCGTTAATAACACGACTTACGCGGTGGTTCATCAAACCGGGCGTTTCACCCGGTGAACGGCAGAATCGCCTGCGGCAGCATGGTACTGTTTTTATCTTTTTCACAAAAATGTTGCACAAAGTGCAACATTTTTGTGAAAAAGAATGGAATCTTCCGCCCTGCCGGAGGCGAATCGGGGCGTTTATCCAGATGAACATCTGATTTGGAACCGACCGCGTAAGTCGTGTTAATAACACGACTTGTATGGTTCTTCTAAAACTACAACGAGGATTTGCTGAAATCATGCAAGTCGAAGCCAAGAGCAAGCTAATCCGTCTATCCGATAGTGGTTATCTCTGCGCCTTCTGCGTCTCTGCGTTGAGAAAGAAATCTCGTTGTAGTACTAATGCTCGATAATCTTGACCGTCTGGCTGTCGGCGACGGCAGCGCAGCGCGTCATGTTCAGGAAGAGCCCGTGCTCGACCACGCCGGGAATGCGCAGCAGCGTGGTGTCCAGGTATTCGAGGTCGTCAATCGGCCCGCCGGCATAGTCGATAATATAGTTACCCTCATCGGTAATAAACGGCTGTTGGTTAGCGATATAGCGAATTGTCGCTTTCCCCGGCAGATCGGCCAGGCGGCGTAGCACCAGGGGCGCCGCAAACGGAATAACCTCAATGGGCAGTGGGTTACGGCTGCCCAGTTGCGGTACCATTTTCGAGCTGTCCGCGACGATAATCAACAGATTGGCCGCGGCTGCAACAATCTTCTCGCGCAGGAGTGCGCCCCCCAACCCCTTGATCAAATTCATGTTCGGATCGATCTCGTCGGCTCCATCAATTGCCAGGTCCAGCTCCGGCTGCTCTTCGGGTGATGTCAGGGGAATATGCAGGCGGCGGGCCAGTTGGGTGGTCTGGTCCGAAGTAGGTACCCCGACGATGGAGTGGAGGCGACCATCGGCCAGTCGCCGCCCCAGTTCGTCCAGCACATACTTCACCGTTGAGCCGGTCCCCAATCCGATAGCGCTCCGGCTGCGTACATAGCTCATGGCATGCAGCGCCGCGCGATGCTTAAACTGTTCGATATCACTCACGAGTGCCATTGGTGTCATCTGCTTCCTGTCTGTATCCGGGAATGTAGCAAGAACAAACTATCCGAGCAGAACTTACGTAGTTCTCCACCTGGCGATGCATCTCGCCTCCGGCAGGGCGGAACGGACCATTTTTTCACGAAATTTTTGCACAACGTGCAAAAATTTCGTGAAAAAGATCATAGCGTACCATGCTGCCGCAGGCGAATCGGGCCATTCATTTCAATCAAACGTCCGGTTTGCACGTCCACCGCGTAACTCCTGTAACTGAGAACAAGTAGAGAACAAAGCACAAACGCATTACGGTGGATCGCTGTTCATGATAGCTACCCTATGCGGCGCATACCGTGATCAGGACCACGGTATGCGCATAGGATAGCACACGTTTGCCGCTGCGCTGCTGCCGACCGGATCTAGAAATACCGGCTCAAGTCCTCAAAGATCTGCGCAATGTTGCCGGAGTCGCCCGATACAACGATGGTACGCGAGAAGTCGGCAATCTGCTCCAGCATCGCTGTGTCTGCATCCGCACCATAGGCCACCGGGAAGATGCTGATCCCGCTCTCCTCAAAGGTTTGTGCCAATTGATTCAGCGTTATCATGCTGGCGTTATCCTGACCATCGCTCAACAGGACAATTGCGCGAATGCGATCTTCATCGCTGCGGGGTAGCGCTTCCAGCGATTGGTGGGCAACCTCGAGTGCATCGAAAACGGCGGTTTTGCCCTCGGCGCGCATATCCTGAATGGCGGTCTGCAACGCGATCCGGTTCTCGCTTAACGGTGCGGGCGCGACCACCTCTTCTGCTTCGTCATAGAATTGCACCAGGCCTACCCGATCCTCCGGCAGAATGCGCAGCAGGAAACTCTCCAACCCGGCCTTGACCAGTTCCAGCTTCTCGCCCTCCATGGAGCCGGACACATCGACAACCAGAATAATATCGGCCCGTTTGCGGTTCTGTGCCCAGGCATTCTTCGCCGCAACAATCACTTCGGCGCGGGGAACTTCCAGCACATTCTGCACACCTTCCGGCTGCACACCATACTGCAGACTGATCGGATCATCCAGCGGAACATTGATGTTGGCCGGACGGAAGCCGTAGCTCATTGCCAACTCTTGACTCTCCGCATTCAGCAGGAAGTCGTAAAAGACCTGCGCGGCCTGCTGTTCGGCCTCACTTGCGCTGGACATGATGATAAACGGGTTGTCGTGCCAGAAAGTGCCTTCTTTGGGATAGATTGCCACCAGCGGCGTCGGCGGGCTCTTCTGGTTGAACTCGATCAGCGTAATCTCCTCCATCGGGAAGGCGGAGATGTAGCTGATGCCGAACTTGCGCATGTTTTCGCTAAAGACCAGGGTGTTATAGCCGTAGTGCTTGATACCCTGTCCCAGATCACGGATGAACTGCCGGCTGGTTTCGCTCTCAACATCTTCAATCGTCAGGCCGCGCTGTTTGTCGCTCGCGGCATAGAACTCGGCCAGCAGTGTTGAGAGTGCCGTGGTGCTGATCTCCGGGTCGGTATGGCCCCAGGAGAAGCGGCCCCACTCCGGGTGCTCAAAGCGCCCCCAGCCTTCCGGGTCGTTGATCAACTCCAGCATATCGCTCCAGCCAATCGGCTGATCGGGCCAACCCATGGCCTCGGCCATGGGTTGCCACATTGAGATGACAACCGGTGTCAGCACCAGCGGCTCCTGGGAAACCGCTACATTGGGGTCGTTGGTCTCCTGTTTCAATACCTCCAGCCAGGTTGAAGCCGACGGTGACCAGACTGTCACATCGAGCATGCCATCCCGGATTTCGGAACGCGCCTTGCCGCTGGAGCGATTGAGCCCCTCCACAAAAATTGGCTGATCATTGACGGTCAAGTTGGCATCGTTGAACTGGCTGATGCGCTCGGTCAGCCAACTCTCTTTTTCGGGACTGTAGGCCATGGTGATAGTGATCGCATTGGCAGCCGGCGCGTTGTTCGTGGGCACAACACCACAGGCGGCGCAGAACACCATCAGCATGGTGAGCAGGAATACAGTGAAGACAGAGTTGCGGGTTGGCATAGGGTTCCTCCTGACATTTACAGTAGAGTTGCCGCCGGAATTGCCGGAATTGGCGGCAGTTGATAATTATAAAACAGGAACAGCTATCTGTCCCGGCTAAATGACACGAGTTACGCGGTACGGTCTGCTCCGGCCCGATGCCGGACCCAAAAGCCAGTTTCGCCTGCGGCAGCATGGTACGTAATCGATCTTGTTCATCAAACATTTGCACAACGTGCAAATGTTTGATGAACAAGAATGAAATCTTCCGCCCTGCCGGAGGCGAAATTCCGCGCCGGGTCAGTGACCGCGTAACTCGTGTAAATGACACGAGTTACGCGGTGGGCATGCAAACCGGGCGTTTCACCCGATGGAAGCCGGTTGCGCCTGCGGCAGCATGGTACTGTTTTTCTTGTTCACACAAATTTTTGCACATTGTGCAAAAATTTGTGTGAACAAGGATGGGATCTTCCGCCCTGCCGGAGGCGGAGCGGGCCGTTTGTCCAGGCAGACGCCTGGTTTAGAACCGACCGCGTAACTCGTGTAAATGAAACTTCTGGCTGTAGCAGCGCGTAACAACGTATGGAGAGGCGGGCAGGTAGTCTATAAGCTCATTCTTAACTATCGGTTAACGCACTGGTGCCGGGATTCAGCTACAATGGAACCTGCGGCGCCATGCAGTCCGAAGCGCCGTTCAAAGGAGGATCACCATGCTCCGATTGTCGCAATTCCTGTGCGGTGGTTATTTACTTCTGGCCCTGGTGGTCATCGTCCTCACCCCGCTGATCGGCCCGCTGGGAACAGCGCCCTTCCCGCTGCCGATTGGTCCCGCCGCCAGTCCCGTTGTCGTCAGTATTGCCTATGGCACCGAAAAAGAAGAGTGGCTGCAAGATGCCGCCGAACGTTTTGCCGCAAACAATCCCACCCTGCGTGGTCGCCCGATCCGGATTGAACTGGAGGGCATTGGTTCCCGGGAGATGGTCAATGAGATTGTCGAGGGTGATCTGACCCCGGTGGTTGCCAGTCCCGCCAGTATGCTCCAGGTAGAACTGCTGCGCCATGAGTGGCAGACGCGTAACAACAGTGAGATCTTCCTGGAGGAACCGGATCCCCTGGTGTTGACGCCCCTGGTGATCGTCGCCTGGGAAGATCGCGCCGGCGTGCTCTGGCCGGATGGTCCCAATAACTTCTGGAGTGATCTGCACGATGCCCTCTCTGATCAGCAGGGTTGGAGTGCGCTCGGCGGTGACTCGAACTGGGGCTTTGTCAAGTTTGGGCACACCTCGCCGGAGCTTTCCAACAGCGGTATTCAGACGCTGGTCTTGCTGGCGTATGGCTATCACGAGAAATCGACCGGCCTGACGACCGAAGATATTCTTGATCCTGATTTCCAGCAGTGGTTCGAGGAGGTCGAAAGATCGGTGCTGGATTTTGGGGACAGCACCGGTACCTTTATGACCAATATGGTGCAGTTTGGACCGAGTAAGTATGATATGGTCGCCGTCTATGAAAACCTGGCGATCCAGAATGTGGAGGCGACCCAGAGTCGCTGGGGCCCGATCCGCGTCTACTATCCCCCGTCAACAATTATTAGTGAACATCCGTATGGTATTCTTACGGCCGAGTGGGTCACGCCGGAACAGCAGGAAGCAGCGGCGCGCTTCCGCGATTTTCTGCTCTCCACTGAAATCCAGGAGTTGTCCTTGCAGTATGGCTTCCGCCCGGCCAACCCGGACGTGGGGTTTGGTGGTGCGAACAGCCCGTTTACGCGCTACGCCGACTATGGTGTGCAGACCAGTCTGCCCCCGGTGGTTGAAGTGCCGCCGGCGGATGCCCTGACCAACCTGATCGAACTCTGGCGGCGGCAAGGGTTTGGGAACTAATATGGAGAAATACACTATGCAACGCATGTGCCTGGGTGTTCTGCTTACGTTTATCGTTGGACTGCTGGCCGCGTGTGGGGGTGGCGACAGTCCCGCGGGTGGTCCGCCGGGTGATGCGCTGGTGGTGCGGATGCTCTATGGCAGCGAGAAACAGGCATGGATCGAGGCCGTGACCCCGGCGTTTAACGACCAGCAGAATCAATCCACGAGCGGCAAGCCGATCTATGTTGAGGCCGTCCCGATGGGCTCCGCCGAGTCGCTGGATCTGATCATTGCCGGGCAGGATCAGCCCGCCATCTGGAGCCCCGCCAGCAGCATTTTGCTGCCGATTGCCCGCCAGCGCTGGGCCGGCGCCAACGCGGGTGATGACCTGATCGAGGACACGCCGCCGCCGGTTGTGCTCAGTCCGGTGGTGATCGCCATGTGGCAGCCCATGGCTGAGGCGCTGGGTTGGCCGGATACGCCGCTGGGCTGGAGCGATATCGCTGAACTGACCCGCAGCGGCGAAACCTGGGCCGACTATGGGCATCCGGAGTGGGGGGCGTTCAAGTTTGGGCATACGCACCCGGACTACAGCAACAGCGGGATCACCAGCATCCTGGCAACGACCTATGCTGCCACCGGCAAGACGCGTGACCTGACCGCCGCCGAGGTGCAGCAGGAAGAAGTCCGTGACTTCCTGGCGGCGGTTGAGTCGGGGGTGATTCACTATGGCGAGAGCACCGGCTTTTTCGGGCGGCAGATGTTCAACCGGGGACCGGGCTACCTCTCCGCCGCCGTGCTCTATGAGAACCTGGTGGTCGAGTCCTATGATGAGTCGCTCTATCCCAACCGGCCCCTGCCCGTGGTGGCGATCTACCCGAAAGAGGGTACCTTCTGGAGCGATCATCCCTTTGCTATCCTCGATGCGTCCTGGGTAGACGACGAGTTGCAGGAGGCCGCCGCTCAGTATCGGGACTACCTGCTGGCCCAGCCGCAGCAGGAGCAAGCGCTGGCCTTTGGCTTCCGTCCGGCGGATACCAGCATTCCGGTGAGCGCGCCGATTATTCCCGAAAATGGCGTTGATCCGAATGAGCCGCAGACGCTGCTGGAAGTCCCGGAGGCCGAGGTGATTGAGACGGTACGCGATATCTGGGGCGAGACCAAGAAGCGCGTCGAGGTACAGGTAATCCTGGATACTTCCGGCAGTATGGAGGAGGAGGGCCGCCTGGAGAGTGCCAAGCAGGCGCTCAACAACTTCATCGGCCAGCTTGCGGATGAGGATGAACTGGGAATTGTCACCTTTAACGAAACAACCACCGAGCTAACGCCGCTCAGTCCGCTGGGGGAAAAGCGCGATCAAGTGATTACGCGGGTGGATGGTCTGTTCCCGGGTGGGGGTACCCGCCTGATCGACACGGTGAGTGAAGTCTACGAGGAGATGCAAGATTTGCCACGCGGCGAACGCATTCGCGCCATCGTCGTGTTGAGTGACGGCGCGGATACCGAGAGTGACGGCACCGCTCAGGCGCTGACCGAGATGCTGGCCCAGGATCAGGAGGGCTACAGCATCAAAGTCTTTACCATTGCCTATGGCACCGGCTCCGACGTGGATGTTGACCTGATGGAGGCTATCGCCGAGTCGTCGGGGGCCAGAAGTTACCAGAGCGGTCCGGACCAGATTCAGCAGGTCTACCGCGATATCGGAACCTTCTTCTAACGCCGATTCCGGTTGTATGCCCGGTTGGTGGTCGGAGGGAGCATACCGGCAGTGCCGCTGTTCCCGCTACCGTCCCCGCCGGGCCGGCCGGATCTTGTTGTAACGAGAGTAATCTATGCTGCGACTTGCGCAACTTCTCTGTATTGGCTATCTGGTGCTGGCCCTGGTGGTGACAGTGCTGACGCCGGTCATCGGGCCGTTGGGTGGCGCCCCCTTCCCGCTGCCGCCTGGCCCGGCCCGTGAGCCGGTGGTCGTCAGCATGGCCTATGGCACCGAGAAAGAAGCCTGGCTGGAAGAGGCTGTGCAGCGCTTTGCCGCAACCAACCCAATGCTGCGCGGTCGTCCTATCACAATTGAACTGGAAGGGATCGGCTCCCGCGAGATGGTAACGGAGATTATCGACCGCGATCTAACCCCCGTCGTTGCCAGTCCCGCCAGTTCGATCCAGATTGAGTTGCTGCGTGATGAGTGGGAGACACGCACCAACAGCGACATTTTCCTGGAAGAGCCACAGGCGCTGGTGCTGACACCGCTGGTGCTGGTTGCCTGGGAAGAGCGGGCCGGCGCGCTCTGGCCGAATGGCCCGGAGGAACTCTGGGATGAACTGCACGCTGCCCTGGCAAACCCGGAAGGCTGGGCCGCCTATGACCACCCGGAGTGGGGCTTTGTCAAGTTTGGGCATACCTCGCCGGAACTCTCCAACAGTGGTATCCAGACGCTGGTTTTGCTGGCCTATGGCTATCACGATAAATCCCGCGATCTGACCGGCGAAGATGTCCTTGACACCGATTTTCAGGCGTGGCTGGCGGATATCGAACGCGCCGTGCTGGAGTTTGGCGAGAGCACCGGCACCTTCATGAACAACATGGTGCTCTTTGGCCCCAGCAAGTATGACTTCGTCGTTGTCTACGAGAACCTGGCAATCGAAGATATCGTCGCCGCCGAGAATCGCTGGGGGCCAATCCGGGTCTACTACCCGCCGGAGAATATCTTTAGCGACCATCCCTATGCCATCCTGAGTGCCGACTGGGTGACGCCGGAGCAGCAGGCGGCGGCGGTGATCTTCCGCGATTTCCTCCTCTCGAATGAAATTCAGGAGTTGGCTCTGGACTTTGGCTTCCGCCCGGCCAACCCGGATGTGGGGTTCAACCGCCCCGACAGTCCCTTTGAACGCTATGCCGACTATGGTATCCAGCAAGATATTCCATCGGTGGTGGAGGTGCCGCAGGCCGGGGTGCTCAACGAGTTGCTGGCACTCTGGCGCCGGGAAGCTTTTGATTAGACCGGGATAGAGAGGATTCATGCAACGCATTCAGTTTGGACTACTTATCGTGTTTATGTTCTGTCGATACCGAACTGACGGCAGATATCGCGGACGTCTCGGGCGCGCGTACCTACCAGAGTGGCCCGACCGAAATCGAACAGGTCTACCGCGATATTGCAACATTTTTCTAAACTTTCGCTAGAGGATGCAACTATGAAAACATTACTGATTGCTGCGCGCCGACCACTGGCCCTGGCCGTTCTTGTTGTAGCCGTCTTGACCGGGCTGACTATCGTTAACTGGATGTTGCCGCTGGGGATTGCCGTCTACGTTGTTGCCGTCCTGCTGGCATCTCGTGACTCCAACCTGGTGGTTGAGGCGCAGCGTTCGGCCTCTATGTCCCACTACACCAGCGCCGCCTTCCGCACCATCATCGAGGAGATTGACCGCTCGCAGCGCGAGGTGGAACGCTCGGCGGCGCAGGGGAGGGGGCCAATGAAGAAGCTCTTCGACTCGATTATTGCGCAGACGCATGAACTGGTGCAGCAGGCGCATGAACTGGCGCGCAAAGGCCAGATTATCGAGCAGTACCAGGCCACGATTAACTTCAGCCAACTGCAGGGCCAGATTGACCAGATCGACAACCAGATTGCCCGCATAACCGACGACTACACATTGCAGCAGCTTCAGGGGACGCGCCAGGCGCTGGTAAGCCGTCAGGAAAATGCGCAGGCCCTGGAGACCTACGTGGGCCGTATCCATGCGCAACTCCAGAACATTGACGCCAACCTGGACAATGTTCATGCTGAAGTGATCCGCCTGCGCACTGCCGATATGGTCAGCGCCGACTCGGCCAGCAACCAGGTCGCCCAGCGCCTGAGCGACCTGAACGCCGACATGGATGCCTTCCAGCAGGTGCTCGACACCGCCCTGGTGCAGAGCGGCGCAACCGCCTGATGACGAATATGGAGTATGGAGTGCGGGAGCATGGCTCCCGCCTGCTATTTCCCCATTCCGGAGGCCGCGCTTCCAGCCCGACATCCCTGTCTTCACGCTGGGAGCACGGCCTCCAACGACCTGTTCATCCGGATTCTCAGTATTCTCCCGTGCGCTCGGTGGCAAAAATGTTATAACGCATGTTCAAACGCTACTAAGTAAGGTGAAGGAAATACAACTGTAATACTGAAGAAAATACTTCACCGTGGAAGAAACCACCCGCCAGGAAAAAGAACGTAGCATCTGGGACCAGCAGGCCTCGGTGTATGAGGACCGGGTGCTCAAACTGTACGGAAAAGCCTACGAACGCTCAATCCAGAAGGCCCGCGCTTCCGCGTAAGCGACGGCTACGCGCTAATAGCACTGCTGTAGCGGCAGGAGTACCGCCTATCACTGAGGAATTCGCAGGTGTAATGCCGGGCATGTTGTACGAAGATCTGGTATACTTGAAGCGGTGGAGTTGCGAAGGGTGTTAGTTAAAGGATCGGGCGGGTATGGTGCGAGAATTTGCTGTACTGTTCAGGTTACGAATGTATTTTCAAACATGTAAAGCAACCCATTATTATAGATTTCATTAGCTATACCAGGGGCTGAACGTAATGATAGATCTCGCGATGATACAGGAACGACGCTCTCCACGAGACTTGTTCGAATTCGTAGACAAGTTTAAAGATGCAGTACAAACTGACCCAGTAGAGAGACATCGGGGGATTCTGAAGAAGGATTTGTACAAGGAGTTTCTTGACGAAATTGTTCCTTTGAGCTGCTTTGCAGTGCTTATCTACCCGGAAACTTATCAAATTCAACCGGTATTGGGAAACCAGGGATATGATGCATTAGTATTTAACGAGAGTGGAGTGGAAATTGATCGAATAGAGATGACGGCTCCCCACGATGGTAACGCTGCTGCGAAAGATGCGCGACAAGTCGTCAAGTATCGTTTTGGTGAGGTTCAGGTAGGAGAGCCAGGTGATGACTTTGAAGCGTTGATTCCAGATGTAGTTTGTGTGTCTAAGCGCAAAGCTCAAAAAGACTACAGTGATTGCACGCTCGTAATTGCGATTGAACCGCTACCACCTTTCGAGAATTTCGAGGGGCACTATGAAACGCAGGTATGCTCACTCATTGACCAGATCTCACAGATTAAATTCAAGGCAAAAAGGGTCTTTATTCTTATTCTTCCTGATCAACTGGAGTCCATAAATAGCTAACAAGCACTTCGGCAGTAGTAACATCAATCTAACTAATGTCAGATCTATCAGGTCTCTCTCCGCATCAAGAAAATAGCTAGCCTCAAACACACCATACGTTGAGAATAGAACTATGACGACCTACATTGATATCATCTGTCTCGCTAACTCCCGCAAACGTAATGGTCATTGCATCGCCGGGAAGATGTTTGATGGGAACCATTTAGGTGGATGGATGCGTCCTGTGAGTGCATTACCCACCGGGGAACTATCCTCAGAAGATATCAGCTTCGAGAATGGCAAGCATCCTAGACTTCTGGATGTAATTACCGTGCCTGTTTTAAATCGTTCTGTACACCATTATCAGGCTGAAAACTACCAAATAGATACAAACTGGTATTGGGAAAAGAAAGGGAGAATTGGTACAAAAAACCTGGACAGGTTGCGCGATGATCCGCCGGAACTCTGGTATAATGGAGATCGTAGTTTTTATGGTTGTAATGATCGGGTTCCGGAAGATTTAGCTAAAACAGGTATCACATCTTCTCTATTTTTTATCTGACCACCATACAGAAAATATGTTTTTCACGAGACTGCGCAGCACCATGACAATGAGCGCTGCTTCTGGTATGCTCTCCTTCTAGGACAAGCAATTGCACGGGAGGAGGAACATCCATGAGCAGCGCC
>DAOTUI010000086.1:0-15712 GCA_034437035.1 Chloroflexaceae bacterium | reverse complement strand
GCCTCCGGCAGGGTGGAACATGACATTCTTTTTCCGAAACATGTGGCTCGGAGAGCCACATGTTTCGGAAAAAGACAAAACAGTACCATGCTGCCGCAGGCGAAATACGCCGTTATCGCGAGCAAACGGACCGTTTGCACGCACACCGCGTACGTCCTGTCAAGTGCGTGCCGTCACACGTCCGTGCCGGCGGACAGTTCGCGCCGGCGCCAGGCGTGGTAGAGCACGATACTCCCGGCCACGGCTGCGTTCAGCGAGGCAATCGCCCCGCGCATCGGCAGACGCACCAGGAAGTCACAGCGCTCGCGCGTCAGACGCGCCAGCCCCGGTCCCTCGGCCCCGACCACCAGCGCCAGCGGCAGCACCAGATCGGCCTGATCATACACCGTGGCGCGGGGATCATCCTCAACGCCAACCACCCAAACCCCGGCTTCCTTAACCAGGGCAATCGTCTGCGCCAGGTTACTGACCAGCACGATTGACAGATGCTCCGTCGCCCCGCTGCTGGCATTGACCACCGCCGGTGTTACGCCGACCGCGCGCCGCCCGGGCAACACCACCCCATGCACACCGACTACTTCCGCTGTGCGGAGCAGCGTGCCCAGGTTCTGGGGATCTTGAATATGATCAAGCAGGAGCAGGAGCGCCGGTTCGCCGCGTTCGGTCGCCAGGGCCAGGCAGTTGTCAAGTTCGGCGTAGGGGTAGTCGTTGGCCTCCAGCAGCACCCCCTGATGATTCACGTCGCGCAGACGTTTGTCAAGGAGCCGGCGTTCGGTGGGCGCAACCGGCACACGCGCCTGCCGGGCCAGTGTGGTAATGTCGTCAAGAATATCGCCCTTCTGGGGCGTTGCGGCAACCAGCAGACGCTTACACCTGCGCCGCCGCGCGCGCAAGGCTTCCCGCACCGCATTTCGTCCATACAGCAGTTCGGTCATACCACCATCGCAACAGAGGGGCGCAACAGCTTGCGCCCCTCTGCCCCTACCTGCGCGCTAAATCCCCAGCGCATCTTTAATCCGGCTAAAGAAGCTGTCATCTCGCTCACCTCCCGGCGCTGCACCCTCGAGCGTTTTGGACAACTCCTGCAGCAGCTTGCGCTGATGATCGCTCAGTTTGGTCGGTACCATCACCCGCGCAATCACCACCTGGTCGCCGCGACCACTCTGCCGGAGGTAGGGCACACCCTTGCCGCGCAGCCGGAAGGTCTGTCCCGTCTGCGTCCCGGCGGGAATCTTGAGCGGCTCTTCACCATCTACGGTGGGAACCGTCAACTCATCACCGAGGGCAGCCTGGGCCATATTCAGCTTGAGTTCCAGGATGATATCGTTGCCGTCCCGCAGGAAGTAGCGGTGGGGCTCAACATCCAGCGCAACATACAGGTTGCCGTGCGGACCACCACGCGGCCCGGCCTCGCCCTCGCCGCTGATGCGAATCTGGGAGTTGCTATCAACGCCGGCCGGAATCTTCACCGGAATAGACCGTGACTGGCGGACGCGCCCCTCGCCGCTGCATGTGCGGCAAGGAATTGGAATCACATGGCCGGTGCCGCCACAGGCATCACAGGTGGTCACCGTCACCATGTTGAAGATTGGCGCGCGCTGGCGGATCTCGCCGCTCCCGCCACACTTGGGGCAGCGTACGGGATCGGTGCCCGGTTCCGCGCCGCTCCCGCTACAGGCGGGACAGGTCTCCAGACGACGGAACTCGATCTCTTTTTCGCAGCCGAAGATTGCCTCTTCAAAAGAGATACGCAGGTTGTAACGCAGATCCGCGCCGCGTTGCGGCCCTGCCCGCTGGGTACGCCCTCCTCCGGCCATGCCCCCACCGAAGAAGGCATCAAAGATCGTACTGAAGGGATCAGCGCCGCCAAAGGGATCATACCCGGCCCCGCCGCTTCCCGGCATGCTATGCCCAAAACGATCATACATCGTCCGCTTCTGGCTGTCGGAGAGCACTTCGTAAGCTTCGTTGATCTCCTTGAACTTCGCTTCAGCGCCGGGGTCTTTGTTAACATCCGGGTGATACTCGCGCGCCAGCCGGCGAAACGCCTTCTTTATCTCTTCGGGTGTGGCACTGCGCTGAACGCCCAGTACCTCATAATAGTCACGTTTCGTCCCTGATGCCATGATTTATCCTTACGTTAATCGACCTTGTAATCACCTTCAACCACATCTTCGCCTTCGCCCTCAGATCTACCTGTGCCGCCCTCGGCACCATTGGGCGATGCACCTTCGCCCTCGGTATACATTGCCTGTCCGACCTGCTGCAGGGCAACGGAGAGTTCCGCCGTTTTGTTGCGGATGACATCGCTATCGTTATCGTCGAGTACTGCCCGCAGCGCGCTGATCTTGTCCTCAACCTCGTTACGCAGCGCCACATCAACCCGCTCATCGGCTTCGCGCAGGGCTTTCTCCGCCGCGTAGATCATGCTGTCGCCCGCGTTCCGCACCGCAATCTGCTCGCGCCGCTGCCGGTCTTCATCGGCATGCTGCTCGGCATCCTGGACCATGCGTTCGATCTCCTCAGACGAGAGCCCCGATGAGGCGGTAATGGTGATGCGCTGCTCTTTGCCGGTGGCCTTGTCCTGCGCCGAGACATTGACAATACCGTTGGCGTCGATATCAAATGTCACCTCGATCTGGGGGACGCCCCGGGGTGCCGACGGAATGCCGGATAGTTCAAACCGGCCAAGCGTTTTGTTGAAGCGAGCCTCGGCCCGTTCCCCCTGCAGCACATGGATCTCGACACTCGCCTGGTTATCACTGGCAGTTGAGAAGACCTGGCTCTTCTTGGTGGGAATGGTCGTATTGCGCTCGATCAGCGGGGTCATCACCCCGCCCAGCGTCTCGATCCCCAGCGTGAGCGGCGTCACGTCCAGCAGCAGCACATCCTTCACATCGCCGCCAAGCACACCCGCCTGAATCGCCGCGCCGATCGCCACAACCTCATCGGGGTTGACCGTCTTGTTAAGCTCCTTGCCAAAGAACTTGCGCACAGCCTCCTGCACCGCCGGCATGCGCGTCTGCCCACCCACCAGAATGACTTCATCAATCTGGTTGGGCTTCAAGCCGGCATCGTTCAGCGCCTGCCGGACGGGGGCCATGCTGCGTTCAACCAGATCGGCGGTCAGTTGTTCCAGTTTGGCCCGGCTGAGCGTGTAGTTCATATGCTTGGGGCCGCCGGCATCCGCCGTGATAAAGGGCAGGTTGATCTCGGTCTGCAGCACGGTACTCAACTCCATCTTGGCTTTCTCCGCCGCCTCTTTCAACCGCTGGAGCGCCATGCGATCCGTGCGCAGGTCAATGCCCTCTTGCTTGCGGAACTCATCGGTCAGCCACTCGATGATCCGCTGGTCAAAGTCATCACCACCCAGATGCGTATCGCCACTGGTCGCCTTGACCTCAACCACGCCTTCGCTCAGATCTAGAACCGAGATATCGAAGGTGCCACCACCAAGGTCATAGACGGCAACAACCTTATCTTCTTTTTTATCCAGGCCATAGGCCAGTGCGCTGGCAGTCGGCTCATTAACGATGCGCAGCACCTCCAACCCGGCAATCCGCCCGGCATCCTTGGTCGCCTGCCGCTGGCTATCGTTAAAGTAAGCGGGGACAGTAATCACGGCCTGTAACACGGTTTCGCCCAGGTAGGCTTCGGCGTCGGCCTTGAGCTTCTGGAGCACCATCGCCGAGACTTCCGGGGCAGCATACTCGCGCCCGCCCATAATGACGCGCACATCGCCATTGGGCGCGGACACCAACTTGTAGGGAATCAACTCTTTATCCCGCTGAACCGTCCCCTCGCTAAACTTGCGCCCGATGAACCGCTTCACCGAGAAGATCGTATTCTCGGGATTGGTCACTGCCTGGCGGCGCGCAACCTGTCCCACGGTACGTTCACCGGATTTATTGACGGCGACGACCGACGGAGTCAGCCGCGCGCCTTCAGCATTTGGTATCACTACCGGCTCACCGCCCTCCATCACCGCGATGACCGAGTTAGTAGTACCAAGATCAATGCCGATTACTTTTGGCATGAATAAACTCCTCTAATGTATGCAGGTCACGTGCAATCCGGCAACATCCTGATCACTAGACGGCAGCGGCGACAGATGCGCCGCTGCCGGGAGATGTGCCGGTCTTAAAAAGCACAGGTTGCCCGTGCCAATGATTGCGCGCTACCGCAAACAATCTTTATCTTTAGCCTTTGCCCACCTTTACCATGGTCGGGCGCAGCACCCGATCATGCTGCATGTAGCCCTTCTGCAGTTCAGCTACTACCTTGTTTTCCTGGTTCTCGGCCTCTTCATACATGACTGCATCGTGGAAGTTGGGATCAAAATCCTGGCCCAGCGCATTAATCGGCTTGACTCCTTCGCTCTCGAGGACCGTGCGCAGCTTCTGCTCAATCAGTTGCATCCCGGCCCACCAGGATGTTTCGCTCACTTCGGGCGGTACATTTTCCATGGCGCGCTCGATATCGTCAATCACGGGCAGCAGCTTGGCAATCAACCCGGAACTGGCGCTGCGGATCAACTCGGTGCGCTCCAGTTCGGTGCGGCGTTTATAATTCTTGAAGTCGGCCGTTGTGCGTAACCACTGATCCTTATATTCATTCGCCTGGGCTTCAGCCTGCGCCAACCGTTGTTGCACTTCCGTGGTAGTCGCTGCAGCGGGTTGTTCTACCACCACTTCTTCTTCAACGATTTCGCCCTCGATGGGCTCCTCCGGGGCGGTCGTCGGTTCTGCCGCCTCGGCTGCTTCGGGGGTCGGCTGCTGACCGTTCGGCCCACTTGCTTGCGTTTGTTTCTGTTCCTCGGTCATTGCTCTCCTCAATACTAACTCTTACATAACACAACTTACGCGGTGCGTGTTCAAACCGGGCATGTATTTCCCGTGAAGGTCAGTTTCGCCTGCGGTAGCATGGTAGTTTATCTATCGTTTGCCCTGCCGGAGGCGATAGCTCCTTCCAGAGAAGAACCCGCGTAATGTACACGAGTTACGCGGTGCGTGTTCAAACCGGGCGTTTCACCCGATGAACGTCAGATTCGCCTGCGGCAGCATGGCACATCTTTTTATCTTTTTCACAAAAATGTTACACAGAGTGTAACATTTTTGTGAAAAAGCATGCGATCTTCCGCCCTGCCGGAGGCGACATTCCCTTCCGGGTTCGTGACCGCGTAACTCCTGTCATTTACACGAGTTACGCGGTTGACATGCAAACTGGATGTTTCACCCGATGGAAGCCCGATTCGCCTGCGGCAGCATGTACTTTTTTCTTTTTCACAAAAAAATTACAACGTGAATTTTTTGTGAAAAAGAGCAGGTTTCTTCTGCCCTGCCGGAGGCGAAATGTTCTTCCAGGTCAGGGACTGTGTAACTCGTGTAATTTATAGAATCAAAATATATCACGCGTTATCAAACGGGCGTTCGTCAACGCCGTACAACTCGCGTAAGAGATCGCTCATCACGGATGAGATATAGCGCACAGTGGAGATCGAGCGCGGGTAGGACATGCGCGTCGGGCCAATCACGCCAAGCACCCCGGTCACAGCCCCCTCAACCCCATAGCGTGACAGCACAACGCTATACTCGCGCATTTCATCCTTGCCATGCTCGCCACCGATCACCACCTGCACCCCGTCGCTGGCAAGCACCTGCGGAATCAGCGCACCCAGGATGCGCCCGCTGGTAATAATTTCCAGGGCCTGGCGCATCCGCTCGACCGCCTGGTCCGCATCTTCGGATTTGATCAGCGCCGGGATAAACTCGGGCTGGCTGAGCATCTCAATCAGGCCGTCACTATGGATCTCTTTGTTGATCTGATCTTCAAACTGGCGCATGGCGCGGGCGGTCAACTCCAGCACACACTGCTCAAATGGGGTAAGCTCAGCCCGCTCGCGCTGCTGGTCTTGTGCCAGTAGTGCCTCAATCTGCGACGTCAGCAGACCGGCACACTGCGTACTGATCCGGCCCGAATCGCGCCGCAGATCCTCCTGGCTCAGAGCGGTATCCAGGGTCAGCGTCTGCTGCTTGACCGTCCCATCATGCAGCACCAACACCATCAGCACCGTTGTATCATGGATGGCGATCAACTCCAGATGCTTGAAGCGCGACTGATAGGCCCGCGGTGGCGTCACCACCGAGGCAGTCTGCGCCGTCCGCGCCAGTACTGCCCCGGCCAGTTGAATCCACTGGTCCAGTTCGCTACGCACCTGGTAGAACTGATGGCGAATGGTGCGCTGTTCCGCCGGTGAGAGCGGCGCACGATCCATCAAGTTCTCCACAAAGAAGCGATACCCCGCGTCGGTTGGAACGCGGCCCGCAGAGGTATGTAAATGCGTCAAATAGCCCAGGTCTTCCAGCGCCGCCAGATCGTTGCGCACCGTTGCCGGTGAGACCCGCAGACGGTACTTGCGCACCAGCGTTTCCGAGGCGACCGGGGTAGCACTCTCGATAAACTCCTGGACTACCAGTTTCAGTATCATTTGACGACGTTCGGTGAAGATTGCCGTCATTGCACGACCTCCGTCACCACCATCGCCATGCCTGTTCTGCTCCACCGCAAGCTGACAGAGAGCCGTACGGTATGCCTGGTTGAGACCGCCGATGGCTGGTGGGCAACCTCCATCACCGCATACGCGCTACGTACTCTGTACCAGAATGTGCGCCGACAGGTCCATCCTGATACATGCAATCATACCCCCTCGCCTGACGATGGCCTGGTCTGAATCACTCGTTCGGGTTTTAGCACTCTTTGTGTGCGAGTGCTAAAAGAAGAGATTAAAGCAGTGGCGTGCTAAATTGCACGCCATGCGTTCGCTATTGTACCATGAGTCAGAATGATTGTACACTCACGAACAAAGTATCCAGCAGGGTAGCGCAGGCATCCTGCCTGCGCCGGCTCCGCCCAGTTGCTACTACTCCCCGCCGGCGGCTGCCTTGAGCAGTTCCTGGATGCGCGGCACCATGGCGGCGGGGTTGGGATGCAGTCCCTCCAGCAGCAGCGCGTTGTCATAAAGCTGCTCCGCGCCGGCGGCTACTACCGGATCGTCGGCGTTGGCGGCGACACGCTGAGCCAGCCGGGCAATCAGCGGATGCGCCCGGTTGAGTTCCAGGATGCGTGGCGCAATTTCAACCTCGCGGCCCAGCAGATGTTGCACCCGTTGCATCTCACGGCCGGGGGTGTCTTCCGCCGCAACCAGCCGGGCGGGGCTGTCGCGCAACACCTTGGAGGCGCGGACCTCCTTGACCCGTTCACCCAGCGCACTGCTAAAGCACGCACTCAGTTGCGCAAATTCCTCTTCGCTGATGCTACTCTCGACGCTTTCCGGCTCACCGGGCAGTTCCAGGTTGGCATCGTCGATATTGCGGAACTTCATGCCCTCGTACTCGCGCAGCCCGGTCAGCATAAAGCTATCCATCACATCCGTGAAGAAGATTACCTCCAGGTCGCGTGCCGTGAGCGGATCAAGATGGGGGCTGCGGCGGGCCGCTTCCAGGTCGCTTGCCGGCACATAGTAGATCTCCTGCTGCTCGTCGCTCATGCGGCGCTTGTAATCGGCCAGTGTGGTCAGTTCCCCATCCGACTTTGTGGTGTGGAACCGCAGCAGTTTGAGCAGATCGCTCCGCCCGGTATAGTCCGTTGCAATGCCCTCTTTGATAAACACCCCGAACTGATCCCAGAACTTCGCGTACTTCTCCGCATCCTTCTCTGACAGATCATTCAGTTCGCGGATCAGGCGGCTGGTCAGGGTCTTGCTGATCCGCTGCATCACCGGGCTGGTCTGCACCGACTCACGCGAGACATTCAGCGGCAGGTCTTCGCTGTCTACCACACCCTCCATAAAGCGGAACTGGTTCGGCAGCAGATTTTTGCTATCTTCCTGGATCAGCACCTTGCGCGAGTAGAGCTTGATCTGCCCTTCGATGCGGCGCTCGATCAGGCCGCGCTCACGCTGGGCCGGTACAAACAGGACAGCATGCAGGTCTACCGGCGCGTCGGTGGAGAGATGAATATGCAGCAGCGGCTCGTCCATATCCAGCGTCAGTTGCTTGTAGAAGGCGGGATACTGCTCGGCCTCAACCTCGCGGGGCGGCCGCCGCCAGAGCGCCTGCTGCTCATTAGCCTGACGATCCTCGATATAGATCGGGTAGGAGACAAAGTTCGAGTGGCGCTTGATGGTCTGCTCCAGCCGCCAGTTATTTGCAAACTCGGCGGCATCCTCCTTGAGATGCAGCACGATGGTTGTGCCCCGCGCGGCGCGCTCACCCGGACCCACCGTGAAGGTATCATCGCCGGTGGCCTCCCACTGCGCCGCTTCCGCATCCGGGCGGTAGGAGCGCGAGGTCACGGTGACGCGGTCGGCAATCATAAACACCGAGTAGAAGCCGACGCCAAACTGCCCGATAATGTCGGTGGTGGTCTGCTGGGCATCTTTGGCGCGCTGCAGGAAGGCCCGCGCCCCGGATTGGGCAATGGTGCCCAGGTTCTCGATCATCTCCTCACGGGTCATGCCGATGCCGCTATCCTCAATGGTGATGGTTTTGGCATCGCTGTCGGCGTTGATGCGAATGGCAAGTTCGGCATCCGGGTCAACCACATCACGGTTGGTCAGCATCTCAAACTGGATGCGGCTCAGGGCGTCGGAGGCATTCGAGATCAACTCGCGCAGGAAGATCTCCCGGTCGGTGTAGAGCGAGCGGGCCAGGATGTCAAGCAGTTGGCGGACCTCGGCGCGGAAGGCAACGGTTGCCGGTGCGCCGGATGCCTGGGTTTCCTGTTCTGCTGTCATTGGATATGATCCTTTCGCTTCAATTCGTCTCAGCAATCAGCCTGTCAAAATAGGACCGGCCCGGACCAGAGCACCGTCCTGATACGGGACAGACCCTCCCGGTCCGGCCGGTACAGCGCGCTCTGGTGCGAAGGAGAAATGGACTATTCTCGCTTTATTTTCAACCCATCTCTATCTGCATCAACCCGCTATGGCAGTTCTTCTATGCTCAAACCCTATCTATTATATTACGTTCATGAAACAGGTAACGATAGAACGATGTTAGCGCTCTGTTAGCGTGACGTTAGAGCGGGCCGGTTCAGGTATACCGTGCCTACTCCAGCACGCCCTCAGCCTGGAGATTCGCCCGCATCTGCGCGGCAACCGGCGAACCTTCCCGGTAAAACACGCCCGGTTCACCCAGCGGTGCAGGCACGGTCACAGTCGTCCCGCCCTCGGATGAGCCATAGGTTTCGCCCGACCAGAGATGCACCCAGCGGCCGGCCGGCAGATAGACCGTTACGCGGCTGGCCTGGGGATCGAGGACCGGGGCGATCATAAACTCGCTGCCAACCATAAATTGTTGGTAGGAGAGCGTGTAGACATGCGGGTCATCCGGGTAGTGAATGAACGGGTGCCGCACGACGGGCAGCCCGGTGGCGGCGGCCTCCTGCACCAGTTGTTTCCGGTAGAACGCCCAGGCCCGGTAGACGCGGGCAAAGCGATCAAACTGATCCAGCGTCGCTTCATCGCTGTAGAACTGCGCATTGACGGTGGGACGGTTGCCCTCGTGAGTACGATAGACCGTCGTGAAAGCGTTAAGTTCCATCCAGCGCAGCAGCAACTCCTTGCTGCGATGGTAGTTGCGGATCGGATGCGTAATCGCCGTGTAGCCCCCGATATCGCTATGGTTCAGGCTGAAGCCGGACATGCCGCTGCTCAACAGGCCAATCACGGACGTTTTAATACCATCGTGCCGATCCCAACTCACCAACTGATCGCCCACCCAGAAGAGTGTGGTGTAACGCGGGCTCTCGCGGTAGCCGGAGCGCATAAAAAAGACAAACGATTCGCTCACTGCCGGCTCTTCAATCACTTCCCGGTTGAGTCGCGCCCAGTCTTCGGGATACTGGTTGTGATAGTCGGACGCCGGGATGCCGGAGTGCAACTGTGCATCGTAGGGCAGCCCCTCGCCAAAGTCGGCCATCCAGCCTGTGGATCCTACCGCGATTACCTGCTCCCGGATGACCTCTTTCAGCCAGGCGCGCGCTGCCGGATTGGTCAGATCAACCAGCCCGGCGGAGAAGTCGGTGATGCGGATAAGGTAGGGTTCGCCTGCCGGGTTCTTCACCAGAAACCCCTGATCGGCCGCTTCTTGGAAGAGGTTCCGCTGGTGGTTCGGGTTGGCGGCGACATCGACCAGGAAGGGGTTGATATAGGTCATAATTTTGATATCGCCGGCCGCCAGGTCGGCGCGCAGGTTTTCCCACTCCGGGTAGTGCGTCCGGTCCAGTTCCCAGTTCCACCAGAGTTGTTGACCGAAGCTGGTGGTGCGTGGGCCTACCCAGTCTTGCAGCCAGAAGGCGGCAACCGGCGTGTTCCGCTCCCGGAGCAACTCCCAGACTGCGCGCACCCGCTGTGTGCCGCCCTGCATCCCCACAATTGCCCCTTCCAGTATCCAGTCGGGCAGCGGGCGCATCCGCCCGGCATAACTGGTGTACTCAGCGATCAACTCCGGGGGCGTTTCCCCATAGAGAATACGTCCACTCATCTGATTGGCAAAAAGCTGAATATGCACCCGGTCGCTGCGGCGCAGATCAAAGACGCTGTAGGCATAGCTTTCCAGGAAGAGCGAGCGCAACTGGCTGGTGATGTAGTGCGGCACACCCGCGTAGGTGGTGTGCCAGTCGCCCCCGGCCCGCGCCTGCAAATTGGCCCCCAGCGTGACCGGCTGGGCACCACGACCGATGCCCTGTTCCATCACAAAGATTGGCAGGCGGCGTCCCTTAAAGTCAACAAAGGAGAACTGCTTCCCAAAGCCAAAAAAATGCTCGTCGGGGTTGGAGGCATAGGTCAGATAGGTGCGGTTGTAGGTTGCATCGCCAACCGTGAAGGTAAAACCGAGTTGGTTGGGCGCGAGCGCCGTAAATGTGAGGGTGTAGTCTACGCGCGCCTGCCACTGCCCGCAGACCAACTGCCCCGTGATGGTCAACTCCTCGGCACTGGTCGTCGTCAGGCGCTGAATGACCTGATCGGCGCAGACCTGCTGCAGTTGATCTTCAATAAAAAAATGACTGCGCGAGTCCGTCACGGTTTCCGTCCCACGCGCCGCAGCCACAAAGCTGCTGCCGGGGAGCGTACTCCAGAGCGCCCGGTCCGGTGCGCGCTGATGCGCAACGTTCAGGCTGCCCCCTTTTTCCGGGCTCCAGGTGAGCATAAACGCACCAATGCCATAAGTTGCCGGCCGGACCCGCCCGGTATCAAAGCTCAACGTGCCGGTGATCTGGCGGTGGGCATACTGGCGCGTTCCCCAGCGCAGGCCGGGGATGAAGAGGGCAAGGCTGAGCAAGCCGATCAGTAGCGGGGAAATTCTTCGTCGCATAGCAATCTCCTGGAGAAAGTCATAGGTGACGGGGTGCGGCTTAATAACAGGACTTACGCGGTGTGCATCCAAACGGGCCGTTTGCTCCCGATAACGGTGCATTTCGCCTGCGGCAGCATGGTACGTTTCTATCTTTTTCCGGAAAAAGGATGTGCTATTCCGCCCTGCCGGAGGCGAATCGGGCCGTTTGTCCAGGCAAATGCCTGGTTGGGAACCGACTGCGTAACTCCTGTTAATAAAGTTTGAAAAAATAACCGGGATATGCAGCATACTGCCGGGAACGCCTGCTTCGGCGGAAGCCGGGACTCCGAGCCAACGATGTATTGTAAAAA
This sequence comes from Chloroflexaceae bacterium, assembly GCA_034437035.1. Taxonomy (GTDB): domain Bacteria; phylum Chloroflexota; class Chloroflexia; order Chloroflexales; family Chloroflexaceae; genus CAKZQX01. Next base: position 4,005 of record DAOTUI010000086.1, on the reverse strand, counting down.
GAACCAGCAACATGCCCCATTGTGATAAGACAGGCGCTGTTTGTTCCGTGCTCCTCTGTTCTGTGTGCTCTATCATGTGCGGGAATTATACCACTGGCACCAATTGTGCTATGGGATACGGTACGACCTGCGTAGACAGACAGATCGAAGGAGTCCTATGCAAACGAAATCCGCCAACCTGTTAGAGCAACTGCGCTCCAGCTACTGGTTTCTCCCCGCGCTTATGGCGCTGCTCGCCATCCTGCTCTCGTTTGGCACCATTGCCCTGGATGAGGCCTTGCAGCGCGAGATCAGCGAGGAGTTTGGGCTGATCTGGACGGGTGGGCCGGAGGGGGCGCGCGGACTGCTCTCCACGGTCGCCAGTTCGATGCTGGGTGTTGCGGGTGTCACCTTCTCGATTACGATTGCCACCCTCTCGCTGGCTTCCTCGCAGTTTGGTCCCCATCTGATCCGCAAGTTTATGCGTGATCGGAGCAATCAGTTCGTGTTAGGCACCTTTTTGGCGGCGTTTCTCTACTCTCTGCTGGTGCTACGCACGGTACGCACAGGTGAGGAAAGCCAGTTCGTCCCCTTTATTTCCGTAACCATTTCCCTTTTTCTGGCGATGGCGGGAACAGGCGTTCTGATCTACTTTATTCATCATATTGCATTATCCATTCAGGCTCCCCAGGTTATCGCCGCAATTAATCATGATCTGGAGCAGGCGATTGAGCAGTTCTTCCCCGACAAAACGGTGCAGGAGTCGCAGCGCCCAGAACGGCAGCATCCTGAGCAGGATATCCCGAAGCATTTCGACCATAACTCGTGTACGGTTAAAGCTCAAGAAAATGGCTATTTGCAGGCAATTGATTACCAGTCACTGATGAAGCATGCCATCGGGTATGATCTGATCCTGCGCGTTGAGAGCCGTCCCGGCCGTTTCGTGGTGCAAGGTACCCCCCTGGTGACGGCCTGGCCCCGAGAAAATATTGACGAGCAGTTGCAAAATAAGATGAACGATGCCTTTGTGCGGGCGCGGCAGAGCAATCTGACGCAGGATGTGAAATTTGCGATTACGCAGATGGCTGAGGTGGCCGTGCGCTCACTCTCCTCCGGTATTAATGATCCCTTCACGGCGATTATCTGTGTGGACTGGCTCAGTGCGGCGCTCATTCGGATCGCCGCGCATGAAGTGCCCTCGCCCTACCATTATGATGATGCGAAGAACCTGCGGCTGATTACCGAGGTTGTCACCTTTGCCGAACTGCTGGATACGGCTCTCGGCTCGATCCGCAGTAGCGCGCTGTCGTTGACTAATGCCATGGTGATTGTCCGGATGCTGGAGGTGATCCAGGTGGTTGCCGGGCGGATTCACCGCGAAGAACAGTATGCGGCGCTCCTCCGCCATACCCGGTTGATTGGTCAGGGCATCCGGTAGCAACTGTCAAATATGCCTGATCAGGGCACTGTCCTGGAATATTACAATGAAACTATGCGAGTGCTGGCGCAGCGCCAGGAAGAGCTGTACAGCTCCGGTGCAATGTTGTCCCAGGAGCGTGAAGAAGCCGACCACACACCCGAACTGGAGACGCGCTACCGCTACTCTAAGACGGCGCATCGCTCTTCATAGCCGCTGCGTCCGTGTGAGTACCAGTCCGCGTGCCGGCTCATCCGGCGGTGCTCTACCCGGAGCGGCTCGTTGTGTCCCAGGTCTGCATGAGCCGGGTCATCGCGGCGGAGGGCAACGGATGGCTGTAGAGATAGCCCTGCGCCTCGTCGCAGCCCTGGTCGTGTAGAAAACGTTCCTGTTCGCGGGTCTCGACCCCTTCGGCAATGACCTTGAGTTTCAACCCGTGGGCCATCCCAATAATTGTTGTCGCAATCGCCGCGCCATCAATATCGGCCGGAATGTCCCGAATGAACGACTGATCGATCTTGAGGGTGTTGATCGGAAACCGCTTGAGGTAACTTAGCGAGGAGTAGCCGGTACCAAAATCGTCAATGGCGATATGAACGCCCAGCGCCTTGAGCTTGTGCAATATGGTGATCGCGGTCTCCGGGTCATGGATAATACTGCTCTCGGTCAACTCCAGTTCGAGATAGCGCGCCTCCAGTTGCGTTTCTACCAGGATCTGCGCAACCTCGTTGACCATGTCCGGATGGGCCAGTTGCCGCGCCGAGAGGTTTACCGCGATCCGTATCGGCGGCAGACCGGCCAGTTGCCAGGCGCGGTTCTGCGCGCAGGCCGTGCGCAAAATCCAGAGACCGAGCGAAGCCGTCAATCCACTCTCTTCGGCAATCGTCAGAAATCGACTCGGCGAGATCATACCCAGGACCGGATGTCGCCAGCGTACCAGTGCTTCCAACCCGACAATGACCCCGGTACGCAGATCAATCTGGAGTTGGTAGTGCAGCAGATATTCTTCCTGCTCGATGGCGCGCTGAAGTCCCTTCTCCAGCATCATCCGCTCCATCGCGTAAGCATGCATTGTGGCCGTATAAAAGGTATAGGCATTCCGCCCGTGGCTCTTCGCGTGATACATCGCCATATCCGCATAGGTGAGCAAACTATCCGTATCATCGGCGTCAAAGGGGTAGAGCGCAATGCCAATGCTTATGCTGGTGTACATATCGTATCCATCAATGCGAAAGGGGCGTATCAGTGCTGAGAGTATCCGCTGGGCCACGCAGTCAATATGGTCGGTGTTCTGGATCTGTGATAGAATAATCGTAAACTCGTCGCCTCCCAGTCGGGCTACGGTGTCGTTCTGTCGCACGCACTCAAGCAACCGCAGCGCAACGATCTGCAGCAGGCGATCCCCGAAGGCGTGGCCCATGGTATCGTTGACCGTTTTGAAGCGATCCAGATCCAGAAACATAACCGCGACAATCTGTCCGTCGCTCCAGGCCTGGGCAATCGCCTGCTGCAGCCGGTTCCGGAAGAACACCCGGTTTGGCAACTCAGTTAGCGCATCATAGAGCGCCATATGCTGGATATGCTCCTCAGTCAGTTTGCGGTCGGTAATATCCCGGATGGTCAGCGTCCAACCATCGGTATGCGAATGCTGCTCAATCATCCGGCTGGTGATTTCAAACACCCGCCGCGCCGGCTGATCCAGCGTAATTTCGTGAGAGATACCGGCGGCGGGTGAAGGTAACAGGAGGGGCTCCAGCGACTGCCCGGCCAGCGTATTCAGCACATCACCCACTCCGGCCGGGGACAGCAGGGCAAGATAGGTCTGCGCAACCGGGTTTGCCAGCATGATCCGCCGCGTACGATCCAGCAGGATCACCCCATCGGCCAGATGTTCCACCAGTTGTGCCAGATGTTCGTGTTGGGGGACTATCTCCTGGTGCGGTAATCCCGGAACTACATCCGCGGCCGGCTGCTCTGCTTTCCACTCGGGATAATCCTGGTTATGCATAGTGGTATCGCCCTGGCTAACTGGAATTTCGGTGCCGGAGCCACTGATCCCGGGCACGCAGTCCGAAGCACATATCTGGGTAAACTGCACGCCGGTTCTGAGGACATATTCCCGCTCTCCGGGTCAGTGTACATTTCTGCAAAAGAAGATGGGCTGGTCGGTGGCATCTTCTTCTCCATTGACTATAAGAAATTATAAGAAGATGTGAGAAGCTGTCAATGTTGTACGAAGTGTATGGATAGCCGGAATCCGGTAAGCACTTGATTGGATAATGGTGCAAGTATTCCCGGTTTTTAACTGTGGTATAGATTTCGGGCGGGACGAAAGACGTTTCGCCCCGCCTGCCGGTTCGTCGTCACCTGTTGCGCAGCAGTATCGTTTATAATAGAACACACACCGGTCACGCAGCAGGAAGTCACCGCAGGTCTATATTTGAAGCAGGGGAGGATTGTTGTGAATTTTATTGCCTGGACTGACCACCATACAGAAAATATGTTTTTCACGAGACTGCGCAGCACCATGACAATGAGCGCTGCTTCTGGTATGCTCTCCTTCTAGGACAAGCAATTGCACGGGAGGAGGAACATCCATGAGCAGCGCC
>DAOTUI010000085.1:0-8439 GCA_034437035.1 Chloroflexaceae bacterium | reverse complement strand
GGCAGGTGTCTGCCTGGACAAACGGCCCGATTCGCCTCCGGCAGGGTGGAAGATATCGTTTCTTTTTCAGGAAAATTTGGCTCGGAGAGCCAAATTTTCCTGAAAAAGATAAACAAGTACCACGCTGCCGCAGGCGAACTGCGCCATTATTAGAAGCAAACGACCTGTTTGCACGCGCACCGCGTAACTCGTGTAACTGAATCGCCTGTCTAGTGTAGAGATAGTTGAATTCTACTGTCAATAGCGCAGAAGTCCCATCGCAGGAATGGTTCCGCACGCGCGTAGAATTGTTCCAGTAGGGACGCGCTGTTGAGATCTGGTAGGGACGCGCTTCTGCGCGTCCACAGGCGGTCTGCCTACTCAGCACCTCAGCAGTTTCCAGAATATGGTATGCTATAAGCACAGCAAGTGGGTATTGCGGCAGTCAATTGAATAACGCTGAAGGAGATCTGGTCATGAAAGAGTCTGCCACTGCTACGATTATCTATGTCACCATCGCGGTTCTATTTGCGGCAATCATAGGCGCACTTACGCTGGGCATGCTGCTCTCGTTCACGGGTGGCCCGGACTGGCTGATTTATGTCGGGGCCGGGGTGAGCGCGGTCGTTGTCATAGTCGTTGGGATGTTCCAGTCCTGGCAGCGAAGTTGGTGGGATGAGGAGCGCTGGGGCGGTCAGGCCAAGTAGTGATACAATAGGTAGTTGAGAGAGCCGGGCAGCGTCGTCGGGTTGCCCGGTCTGCTGTGGGCCGGGTGGCATCTGCTGCCCGGCCTGCGTCTGTTTTTAGCCCTCGCTGTGGTTAGGGTGCTCTCGGTGTGTTCTCTGATAAAAAACATGAGCCGGAATGGTATCTCGACCCGAATATGGCGTGTCTCCACTGCGCTGATATGGCTGATACCGCCCCTCCGTGATCCTCTCAAATGCAGACTTTTCGCCAGAGCGCATTGGAATGCGGTTGGCGAGACCGACAGCGACCGCCGCTCCAGAACCCATTTCCCGCACCAGGACGGGCGGCGGACGCGCAGAAGCGCGTCCCTACCACAAAAAGCCTACACCTGAGAGCCGCCGTGATCTTGGTGCGCTCTGTGGCAAAAAACTTGAAACGATGTAACCTTTCCCATAAAATGTGAATCTATTCACATGGTTGGTCGTTTCGGGTGGAACCGCTTTCAGCCGGTTTGTACAAGGGTAATGGAACTATAACCAGAGGAGCAACGTCTGTGAAAATTGTTGTTATTGGTGGTGTGGCCGCAGGGATGTCGGCGGCGGCCCGCGCGCGGCGTCTCGACGAGCAGGCCGAGATTGTTGTGCTGGAACGTGATCAGTATGTCTCGTTTGCCAACTGTGGGCTGCCCTACCATATCGGTGGGGATATCCCGGAGCGCGATAGCCTCCTGATTGTCACGCCCCAGCATTTGAAGGAGACCCTTAACATAGATGTGCGTATCGGGCATGAAGTGCTGGCGATTGACCGCGAACGTAAAGAGGTACGCGTGCTGGCGCGGGAGTCGGACGATGAGTACACCGAGTCCTACGATAAGTTGGTGCTGACGCCCGGCTCCACTCCTATGCGCCCGCCGCTGCCGGGGATTGACCATCCGCGCATCTTTGTCCTGCGCAACATTCCCGATATGGATGCGATCAAGGCAAAGGTGGATGGCGCTGCGCGTAGCGCGGTTGTTATCGGTGGTAGTTATATCGGCGTTGAGATTGCCGAGGCATTTCGGCAGCGTGGGCTCACGGTCGATCTGGTTGAGATGCAGGATCAGGTAATGCCGCCGCTGGACCCGGAGATGGCGACCGACCTGCGTTACCACATGGAGCGCCACGGTGTAACGCTGCATCTGGGCACAACGGCCGAGTCCTTTCAGGATCAGCAGGGCCGCGTCGGGGTGCAACTGAGTTCGGGCGTGAATATTACCGCCGACCTGGTGATCCTGGCAGCCGGGGTGCGGCCCGAGGCGAAGCTGGCACAGCAGGCGGGCCTGGAACTGGGCACGCGGGGCAGTGTCCGGGTCAATCAACATATGCAGACCTCCGACCCGGACATCTACGCGGCGGGTGATGCGGTCGAGGTAATCGATACCATCACCGGCGAGCCGACACTGATCCCGCTGGCCGGCCCGGCCAACCGGCAGGGCCGCGTCGCGGCGGACCATATCTGTGGCCGGGGGAGCGCCTACCAGTCTACGCAGGGAACAGCGATTGTGAAGGTTTTTCGGATGACCGGCGGCGGCACGGGTGCGTCCGAGAAGGTGCTGCGTCGGTTGAACCGGCCCTACCACAAGGTCTACATTCATCCCTCCGGCCATGCGGGCTACTATCCGGGCACCGCGCCGATGCATCTCAAGCTGCTGTTTGCCCCGGAGGACGGCAAAATTCTGGGCGCGCAGGTGGTGGGCTATGACGGCGTGGACAAACGCCTCGATGTGCTGGCGACGGCGATCCGCGCCGGAATGACCGTCTATGATCTGGAGCATCTGGAACTGGCCTATGCGCCGCCCTATGGTTCGGCCAAAGATCCGGTGAATATGGCCGGGTTTGTCGCGTCAAACTTGCTGCATGGTGATGTGGATTTCTGGTACGCTGAGGACTACCCGGAGAAGACGGCGACCGGTACGATTATTGATGTGCGCAGCGATGTGGAGTATGACGCCTGGCATATTCCCGGCGCAATCAACATTCCGATCCGTGAGACCCGCGAACGCATCGACGAGATAGAAGCGATAGCGCAGCAGCGCCCGGTGTTTGTCTATTGTCGCGTGGGCTTTCGCAGCTACCTGGTCCAGCGCATTCTCAAGCAGAACGGCTTTGCGCAGGTTGCTACGCTGGCGGGTGGCGCAAAGACCTTTGTCAGCTTCCACCGTAATCAGTTAGCGACCGGCGAGCCCGGCATTCCGTTTGTTTCCTATGCCGAAGAGGAACTGGCCGAGACGCCGGGCGCACTGGAGCATGCCTGAGTTCCGTGGCTGTCGTGGCGTTTGGACCACGAACAGCGTGAAATGAGCGAACAACGCGAAATGGGCGGTGCCGGTATGCGTTACGTGATCCCGCGTCTGGTCACGTCCGGCTTCCATCTGGTCAGATGTCCGGTTTGAACAGCCACCGCGTAAGTTGTGTCATGTGACACGCGTTATGCGGTGAGGGTTTGGATCACGAACGCTGCGAAATGAGCAAACAACGTGAAACGACCAGTGCTGAAATGTGTTACGCGATCTTGTGTTTGACAGCGGATAGCGCCTCCGGCAGGGCGGAAGAAACCATCCTTTTTTCCAAAAATGTTGCACTTTGTGCGATATTTTTGGGAAAAAGATAAAAAGAGTACTATGCTGCCACAGGCGAATCGAGCCGTTGGCCTAAGCAAACGCCTGGTTTGAACCCTACCGCGTAATTCCTGTCACGGAACAACTGCCCAGGCGCACCGATCCGTTCGATCGGTGCGCCTGGGCATGCCGGCTTGAACGGAGCCGAACGGGATGCGAACGCGCCGAAAGCGCATCCCCACGTCCTCTTGCATGCTGCACCGGATTAAGGCACAATAGTGAAAGCCGGACTCCGCGCTTCACCCTGCGCTCCGGTTGATGGTACGGTCAGCCCTTCCTTCGATCGCCGCCGCAGGTCTGCCGCCGCTGCACCCCAACGGGCATTTGGCGGAAAGCGCTGCGCCATGCGCTGCCGTACGATCAAGGTGTGAACCCTATGTGCGGGAATGTGTTGCTTTCACCTCTGTCTGGGAGGTACTGCGCTTCCCAGAACTGAAACGGGAGGATCGACGATGATCATTGGTGTACCCAGAGAGATTAAGGATAATGAATATCGCGTGGCCCTGACACCGGGCGGCACGAAACAACTGGTTGAACTTGGACACGAGGTACGGGTTGAAACTGGTGCCGGCGCGGGCAGTCGCTTTACCGACGAAGAGTACCAGGCTGTGGGCGCGAACATCGTCCCAACCGCCGCCGATGCCTGGAGTGCTCAACTGGTGATCAAGGTCAAGGAGCCGCTGTCCAGCGAGTATGGCTTTATGCGCCCGGATCTGCTGCTCTTTACCTATCTGCACCTGGCTGCGGACGAGCGGTTGACTCATGCCATGTTGGAGCGGGGCGTTACCGGCATCGCCTACGAGACAGTCGAACTGCCCAACGGCAGCCTGCCCATCCTGACACCGATGAGTGAGGTCGCCGGACGGATGGCGGTCCAGGTGGGCGCGCACTACCTGGAGAAGATGAGCGGTGGGCGCGGGAAGTTGCTGGGGGGCGTGGCCGGAGTGCGTCCGGCGGATGTGGTCATTATCGGGGCCGGGGTGGTCGGCATCAATGCGGCACAGATTGCGCTGGGCATGGGGGCCACGGTGACATTAATCGACACCAACCTCGACCGCCTGCGCTACCTGGAGGAGGTGCTACGTGGGCGGGTGGTTACGCTCAGTTCCAACCCGCTCAACGTTGCCGAGGCGGTACGCCGGGCGGATCTATTAATAGGTGGTGTGCTGATCAAGGGGGCAAAAGCGCCGCGCCTGGTGACACGCCGGATGATCAGCAGCATGCAACCGGGTAGCGTGGTGATCGATGTGGCGGTTGACCAGGGCGGCTGTATCGAGACCACCCACCCCACCACGCACTCCGACCCGACATTTCTGGTGGATGGAGTTATTCACTACTGCGTGGCCAATATGCCCGGAGCCGTTCCACGTACCAGCACCTACGCCCTGAACAATGCCACGCTGCCCTATGTGGTGAAACTGGCCCGCGCGGGCTTTGAGCCGGCGGTGCTGTCCGACCCGGCCCTGGCAAAGGGGGTGAACACCTGCGGCGGCAAGTTGACCTACGCCGCCGTCGCGGAGGCATTCGGCCTGGAGTACAGCCCGCTCGAGGCTCTCCTCAAACGTAAGTTTTGAGTTGTGAATGGTGAATGTTGAGTTTTGAGTTGCCGCACCTGACCCGGCTGAAGCTGTGCGCCGGATGAACGGCGGACGCCGGCTTCCGGTCTTGGGAAAGCCGTCCCTCACGATCACCCTGAACGACAGTGAAGAGTCTCACCCCGTCCTCGAGAGATTCTTCACTCCGTTCAGATTAACTCCCATGAAAGCCCGGTTTTTGACACATCCGTGGTATGATTCAGCCCAACGTAGAACTCAACCCTCAACCCTCAACACTTATAACTTCAACTCTAACGGAGGTTCCATGCGTCGGTTTATTTTTATTGTGTTCCTACTTGCTACAGTGGGTGGGGCGAGCCTGCTGGTGCCGGGGGTGCGGCAGCAGGCACGGGGGTATGCCCGCGCGGTGCTGCGCCCCGAACCACCCGCACCGATCACGCCGATGCCGCTGGCGAATTTGCCCCCGGTTGTGGCTGATGTGACCGCGCCGCCGCCTGCGTCACCCACGACTGCCGCCACCACGACGGCGACAGCGCTGCCGGCAACTGCGCTCCCGGCCACCGCCACCCTGGAAGATACCCCTGTGCCGTCGGCCACGCTGCCGGCAGCTTCGCCTACGCCGCTGCCTACCTTCACCGCGCCACCGCTGCCCAGCCCGACCGCCCCACCGGAGCCGGTAGTGATCAACGGACGGGTCTATGATGCCTACATCCCGGCGGCCAACAAGGAGAGCCAGGCGTACCAGTATTCGTGCGAGTTTGATGCGGCCTGGGTAATCTTCCAGACCTATGGCCTGAACATAAGCGTGGACGAGATGATCCCTGTCGTTGGTGTGGACGACCGGATCGAGCCCTACATCGGTGAGGCGACGGCGGACGGGCAGATTATCTACGGTGGCGATATCACCACGACTTTTTCGGGCGACTATACCAGTAACTTTCTGGCCCGCTCCAGCGGCACGGCGATGCATAAGCTGTTTGAGCAGTATGGCCTGACCGCCTGGCCGGTCAGTGATCGGGCGGGGATCGAGCAGGCGCTCCGGCAGGGCGCGCTGATCTGGATGAAGACCACGGTTGACTTCAAGCCCTGGCGTCCCGCAATCTGGCGCATGCCTGACGGCCGGACGTACCGAACGGTCCTGGGGAATGACCACGCAGTGGTGGTGATGGGCTTCAACACACAGAGTGTCGTGATCCGCGATGTACTCGGCCCGACCAGCAGCAACTGGCAGCGCCCCTACGAGTACGAGGTTGACTGGCATACCTTCATGGCCGCCTGGGGAGCGCAGTCGTTTGATGGCCTGGCGGTCGCGCCGCCGCAATAAGGCGCAAAATCCACCTTTTTTCGCGCCGATACTGGGGTATCATGTAATCAAGCTACTGCAATTTATGCGTCACGCCATACGCTTCCAGCCCGCTGGGAGCGTGTTTTGTTGGGGCATGCTGTGATGCTGTGTTACCACGCATTACGCAGTGAGGGTCTGGACCACGAACAACGCGAAACGGTCGGTGCTACTACTGGTAATGGGTATCGCCTCCGGCAGGGTGGAAGGTAAGTTCTATCACATACACGAGTTACGCGGTTACTCACCCAAAAGAAAATTTCGCCTCCGGCAGGGCGGAAGACTCCGATCTTTGCACAAAAAAATTCACAAGGTGAATTTTTTTGTGGAAAAGAAAAAAGCGTACCATGCTGCCGCAGGCGAGTCAGGCCATTACCGGGCGCAAACGCCCAGTTTGCAGACCTACCGCGTAACGCGTGTCACATGAAAGGAAGGTATGTATGAGAATTGGTGTCGTCGGGACGGGGATGGTTGGCGCAACGGCGGCCTATGCGATAACGATGCGTGGGATTGGGAGCGAACTGGTGCTGGTTGATGTCAACGAGGCGCGGGCGCGGGCGGAGGCGGACGATATCCTGCATGCGGTGCCGTTTGCGCACCCGCTGCGGGTCAGGGCGGGGAGCTATGCCGATCTAGCCAACAGTAAAGTGGTGATTATCGCGGCGGGCGTGGCCCAGAAGCCGGACGAGACCCGGCTGCAACTCTTGCAGCGCAATGCGAAGATTTTCCAGAGCGTGGTACCGCAGATCCTGCAGTATGCCCCGCATGCGATCCTGGTCGTGGCAACCAATCCGGTTGATGTGATGACTCACCTGACGGCGCGCTATGCTGCCGAGCACAACGTCCCGCCGGAGCGGGTGCTGGGCTCCGGCACCATGCTGGACAGCGCGCGCTTTCGGGCGTTGCTGGCGCGGCGGCTGGGGGTGGATACCAGCCATGTCCACGGCTATGTCATTGGCGAACATGGCGACTCGGAGGTGCTGGTCTGGTCGCTGGTCACGGTGGGCGTGATCCCGCTGGCAGATTTTAGCCGGACGCAGGGCATTACTCTGGACGAGCAGACAAAAGCGGAGGTCGATCAAAACGTGCGGCGGGCGGCCTACACAATTATTCAGGGGAAGGGCGCAACCTACTATGGCGTGGGCAGCGCGCTGGCGCGGCTGGTCAACGCCATCCAGGATGATCAGCGGGCCATCCTGACAGTCTGCTCACGTGTACCCGAAATTGCCGGGGTGGAGGATGTCACCATCTCGATGCCGCATGTGGTCGGCGGGCAGGGCAACATGGGCACGCTGTCACTGCCACTCACCCCGGAGGAAGAAGAAGCCCTCCGCGCCAGCGCCCGCGTGGTCAAAGAAGCCACCGACGCGCTGCCGTGAGGCGTGATTTTGTGAAACGTGCGGCGTGAAACGTGCGGCGGGGGGCTGAACCATGCCCGGGTGCGGGTGCATCCGGTGGCATGGTTCGGCTCGTGGTTCTCTGTGTTCTCTGTGGCTGTGAAACCCCATCGGTATCAGCAGCGGGTATCAAACGCGGTCGGGTAGCGCGCAACCACCGCGTCGATCAGCGCCTCGCCGAGCGCCCAGAACCCGCGCTCCGCCGCCAGTTCGGTCGCCGCCCAGCGCCGGCGCCAGGCCCGCCCCTCATCCAGCCAGAGCTCCAGCCCCTGGCTGCTCAACTCATCCAGGATAAACCCCAGGTGCCGCAAGAACGTATAGCCAACCTGGGTTGCGCTCACTTCCGCCAGGGCCGCCTGAACGTCGTCATGCATCCACTTATCCTCCTGCACCCAGGATCACGAATTCCACGAAAGATCATGAATAATACGAAATTAACGGCAGTTACATAGGTATGCATTTCGCACGAATTTCGCGCCATTTCGCGCATTCGTGGTCCAGACCCGTTCGCGCACGCGTAGCCCACTGTTCTCGCCCGGCAGGGCGCAGCAGGGGCCCACCATCCGCCCACCTTTCCTGCCACCAGCGTTCGTCGCCTAAACCGGCGGGATGTGTATCCCCGCCGCCACTGCTGCGCCCCTACGCCGACAATGATGCCCCACCACCCCATCACCCCATCACCCCATCACCCCATCCTCTCAAGTGTAGACTTTTTTGCCGGATTGCATTGGAATGCGGTTGGTTGGACTGGCAGAAACCATCGCTCCAGCAGAACATTTCCCGCATCGGGACGGGTAACGGACGCGCAGAAGCGCGTCCCTA
>DAOTUI010000084.1:0-9659 GCA_034437035.1 Chloroflexaceae bacterium | reverse complement strand
CCTCCGGCAGGGTGGAAGATATCGTTTCTTTTTCAGGAAAATTTGGCTCGGAGAGCCAAATTTTCCTGAAAAAGATAAACAAGTACCACGCTGCCGCAGGCGAACTGCGCCATTATTAGAAGCAAACGGCATGTTTGCACGCGCACCGCGTAACTCGTGTAAGTGACACGACTTACGCGGTGGGAGTTTGGACCACGAAAGCCGCGACATGAGCGAACAACGCGAAACTGCCAATGCCGGCATGCAGCAGGTGATCCCGGGTTTTGACGGGAGATATCGCTTCCAGCAGGGCGAAAGATTCCTTTTGTTACAGAAATTTTGCACTTTGTGCAAAATTTCTGTAACAAAAGATAAAAGGTGTACCATGCTGCCGCAGGCGAATCGGGTTTTCATCGGATGAAATGTCCCGTTTGGACACGCACCGCGTAAGTTCTGTAAATGAAAGGAATCAATCAATGAGCAATGCAACAATAACCCACGACAAACCGCATGGAAAAGGAAATCTGCTCACGGCCGGGGCGATTGCCACGGTTGCCGCAGCACTGGGCAATCTGGTGGTCTTCTACCTGGCGGCAGCCATCAACGGCGGCCCACTGACCGTCCCCGATCCATCCGGGGCCGGCATGATGCCCGCCATGGTTGCCGTGCCGGTCATCTTTACGGCGGTGATGATTATCGGGGCGACGCTGGTGTTCGCGCTGATCAAGCGGCGGAGCGCGCAACCCGTGCGCCTGTTTCTGATCGTTTCGCTGGTGGTTCTGCTGCTCTCGTACCTGCCGTTTTTAGTGCCCATCGGGCTGCCCACGGCAACGGCGGTGGCCTTTGCGATTATGCATATTGTCGCTGCCGGCATTGCTGTCCCGATCCTGATTGCGATGGGGCGGTAGCGCGATTCGCCATCAGTCCTCCCCGCGCAGTCGCCGCAGTTCGGCCTCCAGTTCGCGCACGCGGGCTTCGGCGGTGGCGGCGCGGGCTTCGGCTTCGGCGCGGGCCCGGATCTCAGCTTCCAGGGCAGTGCGCAGGGCCACATAGTCCCCCAGCGGCTGCCCGGTCTCGTCATAACAGACAATCTCATCTGCCGCGACGCCTAACCAGACCCCTACCGGCTCCAGCCAGAGCCAGCCCTGCTCATTTGGTACCAGCATCTGATAGACTTCCTGCTGTAACTGGTACCCCATCAGCCGGATACCCGCTTGACGGCGTGATGTAACGGCATCGATAATGACATAGAGCGGGACGCCGACCGTTTCGTACTGCTCGAGTTTATTTGAGCGATCCAGGCCGGCCGTCTCCGGTGACGTCAACTCGATGATCAACGCCGGACGGACGCCCTCCTGGGTCACGTCGAAGGTACTCCAATTCTTACGTTCGCGCACTCCAAAGATCACCATAATGTCCGGGCCATGTGGCCGGACTTCCGGAACATCCCACTTGATCCGCACATCATCCAGCACCACAGCGGCCGGATCATGGGTCAGGCGGGACGCGAAGACGTTGCAGAGATAGCGCACCCGGCGTTGATGGGCTTCACTGTGGGTCACCTGGTCACCTTCTTCGGGATGCAAGACATCTTCCAGCGTTAACGGAACTGTTTCAACGGTAACATTCCCCTCGCCCAGGTCACGCTTTACGTAGCGCCAGCCATAGCCGAAGGGATCGTCCGGCGCGGCCGGGTCTGCTGCGCCGGCAGTCGGCAGGGTTTGCGTTTCAGCCGTTGTGGTCATATCTGTCACCTCAACTATCGACTTGCTACCCCATTTTACCAGATATGCTGAGTGGCATGCCGTTGCGTTACCCGCTTACCTTGCATTATGGTAAAATTGCTCACGTTTTGCGGTTGAGAACAGGCGGGGCGTGGCCGGGACGGGTCGCGCTACCGGGAATAGTATCTTATGTCAATTGTATCGCAACAGCGGGCCGCAACCCGGACGGCAGCGCGGGCCGGGAGCGTGCCCTGGGTGCTGCTCAGTTACCTGGGCATCGGGCTGGTGGCGCTGCTTCTGCGCGTGCTCGACCTGGGTATTTTTCTATCACATGATGAGGCCAACTTCTGGATCAGGCGCTCCTACACCTTCCTGAATGAACTCACCTCCGGTGATTATGCGCAGACGGCAATCTCGACGCATCCGGGGGTGATAACCATGTGGCTGGGCAGCCTGGGGATCATGCTCCTCGACTGGCTCTCCGACAGCGGTCTGCTGCAGAATTACCAGACCAGCGTAACACTGGGGCTGATCCGCTTGCCGGTGGCGCTGATGCATGTAGCCGGCATCCTGGTAAGTTATGGCATGCTACGGCGGCTGCTCCCCGCGACAGTGGCGGCCCTGGCGGCGCTGCTCTGGGCGACCGATCCTTTCTTTATTGCCTACAGTCGGGTGCTGCATGTTGATGCGCTGGCGGGCACCTTCGCCACGCCGAGTCTGCTGGCAGCCTGCCTCTACTGGCACCATACGCGGCATCCGGGCCGGCTGGTTCTGTCGGGTGTCTGCGCCGGGCTGGCAATTATGAGCAAATCCCCGGCGCTGTTGCTGGTGCCGATGGCGGGCCTGATTGCGCTGGCGGATATGTGGCGGCAGCGACACCAGGCAGGCTGGTTTCGGCAGGGTACGTTGGCACTGATCGGCTGGGGCGCGGCCTGTGGTCTGACGATGGTTGCGCTCTGGCCGGCGGTCTGGGCCAACCCGGCAGCGGTGATCGAGCAGTTGCGCGTCGGAGTGGTGGTGGAGGGCGCGCAGCCGCACCAGTTGGGGAATTTCTACCTGGGGGAGGCGAATGAAGCGCCCGGCTGGACCTTCTACCTGGTGTCAACGGCAATGCGCCTGACGCCCTGGGCCATGCTGGGATTGCTGCTCTTGCCGCCGGCCTGGTGGCGCTTCCCGGCGCCGGCTCCGGCCCGGCGCGATCTGGCGGTGCTGGCCTGCTTCTTTGTGCTGTTTGTGCTGGCGATGAGTTTCTTTCCCAAGCGCTTTAACCGCTACCTGATCCCGGCCTGGCCCCCGGTTAATATTCTGGCGGCGGCCGGGCTGGTCTGGGGCGCGCGGGCGACGGGCGGGCTGCTGCGGCGCATACTGCGGGCAGGCGCGGTGTTGGCGCAACGGACCACGGCGCTGCTACTGAGTGGTGTCACGCTGGTGGCGGTGATCAATGCCTTCTGGTGGCATCCCTACAGCATGACCTATTTTAACCAGGCGCTTGGCGGCGCAAAGGCGGGCGCGTATGCCTTCCAGATTGGCTGGGGCGAGGGCTTTAACCTGGTGGCCGACTGGCTGAATGCACAGCCGGATATCACCGGGGTGGCGACGATCAGCCGGATGGTTGAGGTGCTGAATCCTTACATGAAAGAGGGAGCGCAGGCGTCACCTGCCCGTGGCCCGGACCCGCTGCAGGACGCGGGTTATATCGTCGTTTATGTGCGCTCGGTGCAGGAGGGACCGCCCTCCCCGCCGTTTGACCAGTTCTACCGGCAGGCTATCCCCGCGCACACGGTGCGGATCCACGGCGTGGAGTATGCCTGGATCTACGAGGTGCCGCCGCGACTGGAAGAGGAGGTACCTGCCGATTTCGGACCGCACATCCACCTACGTGGCTTTGATTGGTTGCGTGCGTCGGCGCGTGGGCAGCAGGTGCAGTTGCAGTTGACCTGGGAAACGCGGCAACTGACCGATCGGAACTACTGGCTGTTTGCGCATCTGCTGGGCCCTGATGGGCAGCGCTACGAACAGATCGATATGCCCTACCCGACAACGGACTGGACACCCGGACGCTTTGTCAAAACCAACCTACTGTTGAACATTCCAGCAAATGCCCCGGCAGGAACCTACCGCGTGCTGATCGGGCTGTACGACCCGGAGAGCGGGCAGCGGCTGCCCCTGACCTCAGAGCATGCGGCCGATCCGGTGCTGGGGGGTGCAAATGCGCTGCTGCTGACCCGGCTGGAGTTGGAATAGTGGTCAGCACGGCCTCCTCCCAGGTGGGTAACGCGCTGCAGATCCGCCACCGGGCCGGGTTGTGGCTGCTCTGGCCTGTCGGATTGCTGCTGGTCGTCAGCGCCGCGCTGCTGTTTGGGCTGCTACGTAACCCGCCCTCCCGGATGATCGATCTGGGGGCGGCGGGGGATACGCCCTTTGTCACCAGCTTCTTTGCGCGGGAACGTGACGGCGCGACCAGTTTCCGCTGGACGACTTCCGGCTCGCGGTTGCACCTGCACGGGGCGGTGGTCGGGCCGCTCCGGTTGGAACTGCGCTTCCACGGCGATGCAGTTACGGCAACCCATCCCCGCCGGATGTATCTACAACGCGATGAGCAGACCCTGGCCCAACTGGAGATCGAACCGGGCTGGCGGGTTTATCAGGTGTTGCTGCCGGAGGAGGGACAGCCCCGTCCTCTGGATCTGATCGTCTCGGAGTACCGTTCGGCGCCGCGCGACCCGCGCCTGCTGGGGGTGCCGATTGATTGGGTAAAGGTGATACCGGCAGCGGGCGTGACGATGCCGGTTGGAACAGCGCTGCGACAGACACTACGGCTGACCTGGGCGCTGGCACTGCTGGCGGGAACGTGCGGATTGATTAGCCGCGCCGTCTGGCCTGGTCGCCGGACGCTGACCCGGCTGCTCTGGGTTTGCGTGCCGGTGAGCATTGCGGCGGCCGGGTTGATCTTCTGGGCCGGGCATGATCCCTACACGCTGGCGTGGGCCGTCTCGTCAGCGGCGGGCCTGCTGCTGCCGGCAACGGTTGCCCTGGCGGGGCTTCTGTTCTGGAATAACCGGCAAGCAGTCATTACCAGCATACCGCGTGGCTTCGCCTCCTCGCATCTTCGCCTCCTCGTCTCACTGGTCCTGCTGCTGCACCTCCTGCTGCTCCTGCCGCTGCCCACCGCCGGGCGTGGGATGGTTGCGCTGCTGCTGCCGGCACTGCCGGGCGTGCTGCTGGCGCTGCTGCTCTTCCGTGCGCAGGAAGGTTTGCTCATGCTGCTATTCCTGGGGCTGTGCGGCGGGTTGCTGGTGCCGGCACTGCTCCTGCTGGGGCTGCAGGCGCTGCCAGGTGCGGTTCCGGGCTGGGGGCTGCTGCTTGCCACCGATGCGCTGATTCTGCTGTTCGGCTGGGCGCTCTTCCGTAGAACGTCGGCACCGGCACCAGCACGGTTTCACCTGTCAGGCGTTTTTACCACGCGGCATCTGCCCCTCGCCCTGCTGCTGCTGCTCGGCGCGGCACTACGCCTGACATTCCTGGGCAATGCAGAATTCCAGGGGGACGAAGGGAGGGCGCTGCTCAAAGCAGTGGGTATGCTGTATGGACAGGACGAGATTCTGCTGCTGCACAAAAAGGGGCCAATGGAGGTGCTGCTGCCGGCACTGCCGCCGGCGCTGACCGGCCATGTGAATGAGTGGGTAGCGCGGCTGCCCTTCGCCCTGGCCGGGATGGGCGTGCTGCTGGGGAGCTATGCGCTGGCCCGCGAGCTGTTCGCCGACAACGGACGACTGGTCGGGCTGCCGGCGGTGGCAATCCTGGCCCTCGACGGCTTCCTGATTGCCTTTGCGCGCATCGTGCAGTACCAGAGCATCGTTATGCTGATGTCGCTGGGCGCAATCGCATGCGGCTGGCGCTTCTACGCGGGCGCGGCACATCCCCGGCGCTACCTGGCAGCGGCGGCGGTACTGGCGGCGGTAGGGCTGCTGGCGCACTATGATGCGATCTTTGGACTACCCGCACTGGGCTGGCTGATACTGGCGGGTGGTTGGCGACGCGGATGGCGACCAATGCAGTGGTTGTGCGAACTGGCACTGCCAGTGTTGCTTGGCGTAGGTTTGCTATTGAGCTTCTTTGTGCCGTTTGTACGCAATGAACGCTTTGGACGGACCTTTGAGTATGTGGTCGGGCGTACTGGGCAAGATAACGCCGGCATTACGCTGGTAAATAACCTGGTTGAGTATTATCATCTGGCAACATTTTATAATACGACCTTCCAGATACAATGGCTAGGGATGGCGCTGGTGGTAGGGTTGCTGGCCTGGCTCTGGCAGTATCTGCGCCCGCGTTGGGTGGCAGTCGCGCTGATGGAGCTGCTGCTGGTGGGGTGTCTGCTGCTACTGCTGCGTCCCGCCTGGTTTGAACTGGGGGGTGGCAGCAACTGGGCGATCCTGGCCTTCGGGCTGCCGCTGGCGGGATTACTGCTGGCACCGGGCACACCAGCGGGACTACGGGTGCTGCTGCTCTGGTTTGGTGCGGCATTTGTAGCCCAGGCCTTCTTGATTGGCAATCCCAAAACCCACTTCTATACCATTGATACAGCGGCCGCACTGTTAATCGGACTGCCGGTTACGCAGTTGGTAGGGTGGCTGCGGTGGCGGCGTGCCTGGCTGATCCGTCCGCTGGCGGCAGGGGGCGGGGTGCTGCTGCTACTGGCAATACCCTACATGTATCTGGTCTACATTCGCCAGGAGCCGGAGTACTGGTCAGTCTTCCCGGAAGTTCGTCCGGCAATCTACCAGGCCAGTTATGGCGATCAGTTACCAAGGGGGGGCTACTTTGGTTTTCCACGCCGGGCGGGCTGGAAGGTAATCGGCGAACTTTACCGGCAAGAAGTATTGCGTGGTGACTATGATAGCAATGAAGAGGAACTCATAGCTGGTTGGTACACGCGGGGCACGCTGCGCTGCCGGCAGGAGCCGGACTACTACTTCGCGGCCTGGTCGGTGGCCGCGTCCACCCTGAAGATCGATGTGCCGCCGGGCTACCATCTGCTGGGCTCGGTGCTGGTTGACCAGGTGAAGAAGCTGGATATCTACAGCCGGGAGCCGGTAGCGCATCCGCCGCGCATCTTCACCCTGGCGGAGCATCGCGTCGCGTTCGATGCGCAAACTGTAACCGGATTCCCCATCCAGCGTTCCCTGGTGGAGGTGGTGCCGCAGCAACATCTGAATGCCCGCTGGCAACAGGATGTCATGCTGCGCGGGTATGATCTAGATCGCGTACGACTGGAGCCGGGCGAGACGGCAAGCCTGGTGCTCTACTGGCGCGAGAATCTGGCGATAGAACCGGGCTATCTGCCGGTGGTCACGCTGGTGGATGCGGATGGTAAATCCGTGGCCCGCGCCACGCCCGCCTGCGATGTACTGCCCGCCGCCTGGAACACGCAATACCTGAGTGGGGTCGCCTTCACCCTGACCAACACCGCACAGATTCCACCCGGTCAGTATGCGCTGCAGGTGGGGTTACGCCACACTCAGACGGGCGAATGGCTGCTCCGGGAAGACGGCACGCCCGCGCTGCAGTTTGCGCAAATCAGAATCATAGTTCCATAGTTGTGGTACAATTGAGCGTGCTTCACGCATTGTGTTTATTTATAATTGTTCAAAAGATCATCGGTAGTATTGCAAGTACCAGTTAAACACCAGGCACCAACCATGATTGAGTTAGCACTGGTTAATATGGTATTGATGAACGATGTGCAGTTTCTGGAATTGCCACATCCAGAAACATAGTTATGCAGAGTCGCTGCAGGATAGAAGTCGATGATTAAAAAGCAGGTAGCACTATTATGGCAATCCGGCTTTTCCGGCGTGTATTACTTTCGATATCGCTCTTTGCGACTACCGGAATAACACTGTTCTTGATTTTGTCTTCTCCTTCTCCCTCCTGGACAATTGACATTGGTACTCCAGGCGACACCCATTTCTTACGAAATGCATATTTGCCTGAATTTAGTAATGATACTTCATTTCGTTGGACAGGGCCGGGATCACAACTTGTCCTTCATAGTACGAATTCTGAACCGGTTATCCTGGATTTGCGAATTTACACAGATGGGAATAACTCTTTATTTCAATGTAACCAACTACGTCTGGAACAGTTCAGAAAGATTATTACTACCTTTGAAAGACAAAATGGGTGGAGAACTTATCAGATCCTTCTAGCAGAAGGGCAAGTGTCGGGTAAAAAGGTAATAGCGCAACCTCTGGACTTAATCTGTGATCAATACCAGACATCTTATCTTGACAATCGCAGACTTGGTGTACCAATTGACTGGGTAAGAGTAAGATTTTTAAAACCCTCTTTTCAATCACCGACAATTATCAGCGGTATCCCGATAAAAAGATTGATAATGTTAACTTTCTATCTCGTTCTTGCTTTTGGTATTTTTTTGATATTTACACAAAAAAAGAAACACCTTGCTATTATAACTGCAATCACTGCGGTAGCTTTAATGTTTTGGGCAACATATAACCCGCATACTTTATCCTGGGTGCAACGTGATCTACAAGTACAGACGTGGATATTGCCAATTGTGCTATGTTCTTATGTCATAGTCGCAGTAGTTTTGCTCTGGCTGTACAATCAAAGCAAAGTTGATAGATTAAGCATATCAATGCGTCACCTTACATATAGAATAGAGTCTTACATTGTAGTAGCCATAATTGCTATAGGGTCGATTTTTCGTTTTGTTCACCTTCTTTTTGTAGACTTGCATTTGCCCTTTCGACTTGGCGGTCTCTACCTGGAATTTGCTCGGCAGATCGTTAAACATCGTTACATGCTGCCAGATCGTATTCCTTATTATACTGATGGAGGTATTCCATTCGCGTATCCGCCGTTACCATTTTACATCGAGGCAGTACTTATCGACATATTCCATTTCCCTGTTTTCCTGGTAGTAAACCTTTTGCCACCGGTAATTTCAGTTCTATCACTTGTGTCTTTCTATATTCTGACAAGAGAGCTAAAGCTAGAGTTGCCGGTAAAAGTAACGGCGCTGTTTGCATATGCATTGATACCTTCAGCTTTTATGGAACAAACTGAGGCGGCAGGACTTGCGGAAAGTTTTGGCTCTTTAGCTGTGATCTGGTTAATGATTACATTAATGCGAGCAGAAAGATTACGATCAACAGTCGCCTATAGTCTTGTTGGTTTGAGTTGGGGAGTTTGTATCGTTGCATCCCCTGGATCGGCTTATGCTTCCTTTTTAATAACTGTGCTCTTTTTTGCCTTACAACTTGTTCGTTCTCAACAAGAAGATTGGCTTTCTCTCATCCGATGTATGAGCATCAGCACTGTTATAGCAATGTTATCAACCAGTCCGTATTGGTTAACAGTTATTAGCAATCATGGGTCAGGAGTATTTACAAATAGCTTTGGGGCGCAGCATGATGGTGCCTTTCTTGGGATAATCCCCACTATCTTGGAGTCAATATTTCAACATGGTTTTCCAGGATCTGGATTTTGGTATATTTCATATCTTTGGGGGGGGTAATCTGTGTCGGTCTAATTAATCTTCTGCTGCGCCGACAACTGACTTGGCCTTTATGGTCTGTTGTGTGTTTCAGCGTACCGCGGGAAGGTGGATGGTTAGCATCGATACCATTTGCCATTCTTGCAGGGTTTGGCATGGTTACGATATTTAAAATATTACCTGTAATTACACAAATGCGGGAACTGGGAACACTACAAAAAAGACCTTTTTATTTATGTTCAATTATACTCTTCTGTGGGGTTGTATTTATTGACACGCAAACTAGAGTTCAGGAAAGAACTACTGGGCAGTATAAAGCGGAGGTGTATTTTGACAGTTACTACGATATAACTTATGCTGATATTGAAGCGATGGAATGGGTTAGAAATAACACACCTTCGGAAGCAAAATTTGTTGTTTTGGCTCGAGATCAG